>SXZD01000147.1 GCA_005788065.1 Burkholderiales bacterium | reverse complement strand
CAGAGGCGGTGCATGGGGTTGAGCATGTCCAGCAGCGACAGATACTCGCCAATCGGCAGTCCGTCCCAGGTCGGTGTGCCGACGTCTTCAAACGGAACGTCGGCTTCCATGAAGTTGACGTACTGTACAGATCCATTGTCGTCACGGATGTAGGTTCGCTGCAGGCGTGACAGGCTGCGCTTTTCCTGAAGATGTTCGATCAGGCTCATCACCGGTTTTTCACCGGCATCCAGCGTGATGAAATCCACGAAATCGAAAATGCGGGGGTCTGACAAGTCGCGCAGTTCGGTATTGACGTATCCACCGCCCAACGCAATCTTCACATCCGGATGTTCAGCCTTGAGGGCCTGAGCCATGCGCAGCGCACCATACACCGCACCGGGGAAGGGGACAGACAGCAGCACCAGTTGCGCGGGTTGTTGTTCATAAACCCGCAGCGCAATGTCGCAAGTGATGTCATCAATCAGCGTGGGTGGCGCAGCCAGCGCCTGCGCCAACGGATCGAAAGACGGTTGGCTGGCTGCCAGCGACTCACCGTAGCGTACAAACGCAAAGCGGGAATCGATGGCATCAGCGATCACGTCAGACAGATCGTTGAGGTAGAGCGTCGCAAGATGCCGCGCCCGGTCATGGATGCCCAGTGCACCAAAAGCCCAGGCCAGCGGGTCTCCGATCTCGTCGTCCCCGTAGCTTTCAAGGTTTTCAAAACGGGGGCCTTCGGGCAGGAACGTACGTTGCACGATACGGTGAGCCAGCGTCGAGTCTTTACCCTGAATGAAACGGATCAACGGGGTGATGGTGCGCTCATAAAGACTGAACTGGTCAAGGAAGAGGGCTACACGCTCTGTCACCTGTTCCTGTTGTTCGATCACATCGGCCATGCGGTTCAGGCCCTCGGGCGTGAACAGTTGCAACACCAGTTGGAGCGCCACGTCCGCCTGCCGGGCCGACACGCCGCGCGAGCGCAGGAAGCCGGTCAGATAGGCAGTGGACGGGTAGGGTGTATTGAGCTGCGTCATCGGCGGGATAAGCGACAGCACGTGAAACGGCGTGGCAGACATTGGCAGATTATCCGTTTTGACGGTATGAGCGGTCAAACGTCTTTGCGGTGACGGCTGGGTGTTACGCCTGTCCAGCGCTTGTAAGCTCGGGTGAAGCTGTGGCGATCCGAGAAACCGAGTTTGGCTGCCACGCTCTCCATGTCCAGTCCGGGTGTTTTAAGGTGCTGTTGCGCTAGTTCAAGCAATGTTTCATTTTGCAGGGACTGGAATGTCTGTCCCTCCGCGCGCAATTGCCGCTGCAGGGTACGAAGCGATAATTGCAGATCTGCTGCAATGTCTGCCATGGGCGTCATCGGATTTTTGGCCAATTCGCGGCGGACACAATCGCTGATTCCCTGCTTGCGTTGCAGGCGATGCACCACATTTTCAATGATGATTTCTGTCTGGCTGTGAATGGGGTTATTGCGTCTGGCGATCGGATGCGTCCATAGTGCGGCCGGTCCGCTCAATCCGGTGAACCCGGAACTGAACCGGGGACGTACGTCATGACTGGCGGCAAACCGCTGCAGCGCTTCGATTGCAGGATGATGAAAGTGCAATGTGATGCTTGATACCGGCACATGCAGTTTGCGGATAAACATCAGCATGCAGCAGGTTACGCTGTCTTCAATGCTGTCGAGCACGAACGGGTCAATGGCGCCGGTTTGCAAGCGGCATACCTGCACGGACAGTTGGGGGTTGCGCTGCCGGGTGTCCAGGCTGAATCGCAACTCCGACAGCAGCAGTTCCGGCAGCCAATGCAGCAGTTTGCTGGCTTCGCCCAGATGGCTGCTGGTGGCCAGGAAGGTTTCGACTTCCGGAAAAAAATCAAAGCTGAAACACTCGGCCAGTACCACTGGAAAGTATCCGGTACGGGCGGTTTGCAGGCCGTGTTGATACAGACGGGCAATGGTTTGCAGTGGCAGTTTTTCATTGCGCCGGTGTTGCGTGTCGGGGTAGAGGCCTGCATACGCCAGAAGGTCGTCCACGTCCAGACCGCAGCGCTGCGCAACCTCCGAGAAGCGCATGTAGCTGTGCATATTGATGGGTTGGCGAGCGTTCATCTGTCGTGTTCGGTTCCTTTTTGGCAGTTTGCATCATCGCACTGCTTGTGCCCGTCCGCAACAATACGACTGTCTGCTCTGTAGTGGGCGCGTGACATCAGGAAGAAGAGGGAGTTGGAAATGCAGGTCAGTGCACGTGAAAAAATTGATTTTGGTCTGGACGAAAGTATTCCGCGCTGGTGGTTTGCAGGCGATGCCTACAAGACACGGGTGGTAGATGGCTTCCAACTGACATTCCCTGACGGTGAGCGCTATTTCATCAGCAGCGTGCGCAATTTCCGCGATGGCGTGAAAGATCCCGCCCTGTTGGCCGACGTCAAGGGTTTCATCCGGCAAGAGGGGCAACATGGCATGCAGCACATGGGGTTTAACGAGCTGCTTAAGAAGCAGGGCGTGCCGGTCGATGCCATTCTCCGCTTTGAGCGTCATGCACTGGAATTGATGCAGAGCACGTTTTCACCACGCTTCAATCTGGCGCTGACTGCTGCATTCGAGCATTTCACAGCGCTGTTGGCCGACACGTTTTTTGCAAAAAAGGCCACGCTGGATGGGGCAGATGAAAAGGTCAGGGCGCTGCTGGGTTGGCATGCAATTGAAGAAATGGAGCACCGGCATGTTGCGTTTGATGTCTATATCAAATCTGCAAAAGGCGGTTATCTGATGCGGGTGGGGGCCATGTCGCTTGCGACCGTAATGGTCGTGATTGCCATGTACCGTCTGTGCGACATCCTGTTGCAGGTGGATGGCTTTTCACGGCGCGAGCGACTTTCCCTGCATTTAAAAAATCTGCCGTGGCTGTTTGGCCGCAAAGGTTTGTTCTCGTCCATGCTGCCCAGAATTCTGCGCTACTACCGTCCGTCTTTTCATCCGTCCAAAGAGGGCGACCTGCACAATTATCCAGCTTGGCTTGCTGCGTGGAATGAAACCGGCGACCCGGTTGTGGCGTTGCGGGCGATGCATGCGGCAGCGCATTGATATTTCGCTTTGGGTACCCGCAGGGGATGGTACCCGCTGGCCCTTGCTTGCAGAAAAGGCTGACACTGCCCGGGTTTGACAGAAGTCGATTGCGGTTGACGGCCACTGAGCAGCGCACCGCATCTGCTGTAGCGCTGCGCTATGATGGAGGTGTTCTCATACAAGTTGTCAGCCATGCAACTGATTCTTGCATTCGCACTGAATTCCTTGCTCGTTGCCGTCTGCATCCTGCTGCACTATGAAGTGCTCAACAAACTGGACCGAACCTTGCCTACGGTGTCGCACATTGCCGCGCGCTACCGCGTGCTGCTGGGCGTGGCTTGCGTCTTTCTGACGCATGTGCTGGAAATCTGGATCTTCGGGTTGGGGTACTGGTTTACGTTCGGTCTTCAGGGTATGGGCAATCTGGTCGGGGAGGCGTCAGGTCACGGCGCGCTGCTCGATTGTGTGTATTTGTCGTTTGTGACTTTTACCACGGTGGGATATGGCGACTATGTGGTACAGGGCTATGCGCGCTACCTGTGCGGCATTGAGGCGCTGACCGGTTTGTTGCTGGTAACCTGGTCAGCGTCTTTTCTGTTCATCGAAATGCAGAAGTATTGGCTGACTGAACGCGACCGTTCTGGCAGACACAGTTAAACCGCCTGGGTGCTGGCCGGTTCAGCCCACGGCCTGCCTTGCCTTCAGATAGATTTTGTCGTGCAGCCACATGCCGGCCAGCATCGCACCGAGAAACAGGATGGCTGGCTTGATGCCCGCCCCTGCGGCTGCAATGGCCGGTCCTGGGCAGAAGCCCGCCATCGCCCAGCCAATACCGAACAGCAGGCTGCCGGCCACCAGTTCGCGCGTGATGTTGCGGGTGCCGGGCAGATGCAAGGGTTGCTGCAGCAAAGTGCGGTGACGCTTCTCAGTCAAGTGATATGCCAGCCACGCCACCGGAATGGCGCCCATCATCACAAATGCCAGGCTGGGGTCCCATGCCGAGGATACATCCAGAAAATGCCGCACTTTCCAGGGATTGGTCATGCCCGACAGGATCAGTCCGATGCCGAACACAAGGCCGCTGGCGGCGGCCGCGAGATACTGTGTGAATGCCATGTCAGACTCCGATTGCATGCAGTATGAGACTGGCCGTGACAAAGCCACTGGCCATGAACGCAGCGGTTGCCACCATTGAACGGGGCGACAGGCGGGCCAGTCCGCATACTGCATGTCCGCTGGTGCAACCCGAACCCATGCGCGTACCAAAACCGACCAGCAGGCCGGCCATCACGATCATCCCGTTGCCTGCCACCATCTGAACATCGGGTAGTGACGCAAACTGCTGCCACACAAAACTGGCTGCAAACAGTCCCGCCAGAAAGGCGATGCGCCATCCGTAGTGGCCGGTGTTGCCTTGCTGATTGTCCATCAAGCCACCGACAATGCCGCTGATACCCATGACGCGACCGCAGAAGACCAGCAACAGGGCTGCGCCCAGTCCGATCAGAAGGCCTCCGGCCAGCGAGGGCAGGGGTGTGAAGTGTGCAAGATCAATGGTGATCACCTCGGGTTCTCCTTCATCAAACAAATAGTGGCGCCAAAGCCTTTACGAGCATCAGCGCGCCGGTGGCCAGTGCGAGCCAACTGAATGCGCGGGCCACTGACTGGGCCCGAAGATGTGGCTCCACGAGTTTACCGGCCGCCAGTCCGCCGATTGCGCCAGCGACAAACGGAATGGCAGATGCCCACATCACGCCGCCACCGGCCGCTGCCATCAGGGCAGACCCGCCTGTCACCAGCGCCAGCACGCCCAGTGAGGTGGCAACAATCGACGATGCATCCAGGTCGGTATAGCGTTGCAGGGCCGGGATGAGCACGAAACCGCCGCCCACACCCAGAAGCCCGGCCATGAAACCAGCCAGCAGACCGCTACCCGCGAGGGCGCGTGCGCATGGATTAGTCCAGACCAGACGGCCTACAGTGGGGTCAAGGCGGCAGGGCGGTGCGTTTTCGGTGTTGTTGTCAGCCGATTCAACTGTCTCTTTGCGCAATCCCCGCACGGCAACCCATACAAGCACCCCACCGAACAAGGCCTGAAGTGGCGCTGAAGGAAGGCGAGCAGCGATCAGCAGACCCAACGGCGACCCTGCCAGACCCGCGCAGGCCATGAGGGCGGCTGCACGGTAGCGCAGGTTTTTCCGGTACAGCCCGATGAATGCAGCCAGCATGGCCGCTGCGCTGATGGCCATCAGTGCGATGGGGCTGGCCTGCTGAAGCGGCAGCCCGATACCCATGACCAGAAGGGGAACGGACAGTATGCCACCGCCTGCGCCGGTGATGCCCATGATGGCCCCGATGCCTGCACCCCCAGCAGCAAGATTGACGAGATTGATATCCATGCGGATATAGTATTGCTAAATAATATATTTGTAAATATAATGTTTTTTAAAGTATATTGATTGTTGCTTGATTGTGACGCTGTTCCGATCCGGGGGATTTCATGGAATCTGCATCTGTTCAGACATTCTTTGACGAAAAAACCGCAACCTTCACCTACGTGGTACATGCAGGGCAGGGCACCGAGTGCGTCATCATTGATTCTGTGCTGGACTTCGACAACAAGTCAGGTCGAACCCGCACGCAGCATGCAGATGAAGTGATTGCATTTATCCGGCAGCACCAACTGCAGCCTGTTTATATCCTTGAGACGCACGCGCATGCAGATCATCTGAGTGCTGCGCCTTACCTCCGCGAAAAGGTGGGGGGCAAGATCGCCATCAGTGAAAAAATCCGTGATGTGCAAAAAGTGTTTTCCAGTGTTTTCCAGTTTGGAAATGGGTTCAAGGCGGACGGCAGCGATTTTGATGTGCTGCTGTACGACGGCCAGCAGTTGCAGTTCGGCAGCCTGCAGTTGACAGCGCTGGCCATGCCTGGGCATACGCCGGCGTGCATGGCTTTTGAGGTGGGCGATGCGGTTTTTGTGGGCGACACCCTGTTCATGCCGGATGTCGGTACAGCCCGCTGCGACTTTCCCGGTGGCAACGCACACAATCTGTTCCGTTCGATCCGCATGCTGCTGCGGCGGCCGGGTAGCACGCGTCTGTACATGTGTCACGACTATCCGACCACAGCGCGTGCGGTGCAGCATGTCAGCACGGTTGCAGAGCAGCGGCAACGCAACGTGCATATCCACGACGGTGTTTCCGAAGAGCAGTTCGTAGCTATGCGAACGGCGCGCGATGCCACGCTTGAGATGCCGGTTCTCATCGTTCCGTCCATCCAGGTCAATGTGAGGGCAGGCAAATTGCCTGAGCCCTCTGCCAACGGCAAACGTTATCTTCAGATTCCGGTGGATGTGTTATGAGTCGCGCTTTGCAGGTTCCGCGTTCGCTGCGCGAGGCAGACCTTTCCATGATTCAGGAGTCTGCGGGTCGTGCGGCTGACTTTTTGCGCGTGCTGGCCAACCCCGAACGCCTGTTGCTGTTGTGCCAGTTGGTTGAAGGCGAAAAAAATGTCGGTCAGTTATCAGCGGCCACCGGCATTGTGCAGCCGACCCTGTCCCAGCAGATCGGTGTGCTGCGCACCGAGGGTCTCATAGAGGCGAGACGCGACGGGCGTTACATGTATTACCGGGTGGTCGATCCGGTGGCGCTCAAGATTCTGGATGTTCTGTATCGCGCCTACTGCGGTGCGTGATTTTTCTTCACGGTGTCGCGCCGCTTTTCCGCAGGGGAGGTGCCTGCTCGGGTAGTGCAGAAATGCTTCCGGTATTCTTACCATGTGACCATGACTTTACAGGAGTGCATCGTGGTCACCGTTTTCAGGCATCTGGTATTTGCGTTGGCATTTGCGGCGGTTCTGCCCTGGCCGCAGTCGTGCTTTGCAGCAGGGCTCGATGGCTGGGGGGCGCGATATGCGCAGGCTGAGCAAGCCCGGGTACAGCAGATTGAGCTCAGACGCGCAGAAAATCTTGCGCAGGGCTTGGTCTCGCTAGAATCGCAAGACCAACCGCGCGAAAAAGTAACAGACCGTGACGTTGCCGTTGAGCTGCTGAAACTCACCGCGTCTTTGCTGGTACCCGGGTTGGGAATCGTCATCTGGTTGGCAGAGTAAAAGATCGCATCACATGCTTGCGCTGTGTATCTTACCGCTGCGCATTGCATGTCATTTCAGTTTAGACTTGCTTCATCAGCCAACCAGCGGGTTCGGTGAGCGGGCGCACACATAGTTCAGTCTGCAGCCATCCGAAACCCCAGCGAGGATCAGCATGAACGGATGGACCTACAAGCCCTTTTCTGACCGCCACCAGCAGCGCTTGAGGCAGCTGTGGGCATCAACGCTGGCACCATGGGACTTTCTGATCTCCCCCGAGTTTGAAGGGCTTGAACACATTCCGGCCAAAGGCCCCGTCCTGTTCGTGGGCAACCATTCGCTCATGGCCCTGCTTGACGGCGTGCTCATGGTTCGTGAATTGGCCAAGAGCCGCGGCATCGTGGTTCGTTCGCTCGGTTACCACCTGCATTTCAAAACCCCGCTGTGGGGCAGGCTGCTCGCATTCAATGGTGCTGTGGATGGCACGCGCGACAATTGCGCTGCCATGATGAAAGCCGGTGAATTCATTCTCGTGTATCCAGGCGGTGCCGGCGAAGTAATGAAACGCAAGGGCGAGCAGCATACCGTTCGCTGGAAAAACCGCACCGGTTTTGCGCGCATGGCCATCGAACATGGCGCGACCATTGTCCCGTTCTCAACCGTGGGTGCTGACGACTGTTTCGACATCCTGGTAGACAACGACCAGTACCAGAAAACCCGCATCGGCCGATGGCTGGCCAAGGTGCTGGGCGCCAAGCCTGAGGAATTGCCTCCCATCATCAAGGGCATGGGTCCCACGCTCATTCCGCGCCCTGAAAAAATGTATTTCCGTTTCCATGAACCCATCGATACGGCGGCCTATGCCAAGCATCCCGATATCGAAGAGGCCGCTTGGGAGTTGCGCGAGCAGGTGGAGGTGACCGTGCAGTCGGGTCTGTCAGCCTTGCTGGCGCGGCGTGAAAATGATCCGGATCGCAGCTTGCGTTCCCGTGTGCGCCAGCGTGTGCTGGGCTGGGTGCAGGCACGTTCCGGCGATATTTTGCGGCGCTTTGCCCATGAAGCTGACGACACGCCTGTGGCGCGCGCGCAGCAACCTGAATAAACGCTATCGCGCACCGCAATCTTGGTGCTAGCATGGGACTCGGTACAAATGGCTGTGGGAGTCCATCATGTCCGAATCATCCGCAGTACCCTCTCAACCGGGCAGCCTGCCCTTGGAAAAGCTCATGCACCTGTTGCTTGCTGAGCTTGAATCAACCGACCCCATCGACTTTGCCGACCTGCCAACAGATGAAAACATCCTGAGGCAGCGCTGCATTGCGCATGTGCTGAGGCAGTTCGTCAATGCGCATGACATGGGGCTGGACCCCCAGTCCACGGTGGTGACACTACTGGCCACCTGTTCTCATCTGCTGCTGGAAAATGTCTCGCTTCAGGCTCGCCTGCTGCGCACCCGACCTGATGGTCGGGAAGTTGATGTGGATCAACTGTTGGATGGAATTTTCCGGAAACCCGGAAGATCCTAGACGGCCGCTTTTGCGGGCAGTGTGTTCTGTCTGTGCTGCGTCGGCTCCGACTCAGTGCTATTTGAGTTCGTCCTTGAGGAGGTCGCGAAACCAGGCGCGCTCACGTTCGTTGAAATTGAGCTGCTCGCACACTTTTTCGAAGATGCGCTGGAAGGCGGCCACGCGGGGGTTTTTGCTCTCTGAGGCCGTGGCTGTTTCGGCTGAGTTACCGGCGATTTGGACTGTCGTGCTCATGATGTGTCTTCCTTTTCACTCTCTGTCTGCGCTCTCGCGCTTCCGGTCGGGCTCTCGTTCCCGGGGTCGTCGGCAGCTTCTGCCTGTCGCTCGCTGCGTGTGCTTGCCGCGTTGAAGGCAGTTTGCAAGGGGGGAGGGTTTTGTGACCCCCCTCACGCGGGTAACTGCTTAAAGGGGGGGGTGCAGTGTGAATTTTTCGCCAGCCTTGTATGACACAGATCACAGAGCAGTGCAGTCTGCGGCGGTATGCTGCTGTCTTGCTGCTTGTGCTTGTTTCTGTATTTACTTGTTCGTGTTTGTGTTGGTTCCATGAAAGAAAGGGTTGTCATGCAAGTCTCTTTGTCCGCGGTCACACTGCTGCAGCGCTTTAGCTGCGCGCTCCGGCATGCCCGCGCCCTCTGTGTATCCATGCTGCTGTGTCTGGGTTTGACCGGTTCATTCAATCTGGCCTGCTCGGCCGAGTCCGCAACATCGGAGGCGCCGAAGTGGATCTCCGGTGGTGTTACCAGCGATGAGCGACACCAGATGCAGACCAAAACAGCTGACTACACGGTTTGGCTGGTCACCGCAGTGCAGGGTGGAGAGTATCTGAGCGATGTGCATGTCAGCATCCGGGATGAGAAGAACACCTTGCTTTTTGACCAATTGCTCGATGGTCCGTGGTTGATGGTGCAACTGCAGCCGGGGCTGTACAACGTGGTGGCAACGTCCAATGGGCAGCGCATTTCGCGGCAGTTGCGGGTGACCGGTGGGCGGCCTCCCCGGACTCACTTGCATTTTCGGCAAAGGTCTTGACGGCGGTGTTTACACTTGTTAGCATCGGGTTGTGGTGTTTACGATCGTAAACGTCTCGCATAAAAAGTACGTCAGGCCTCTTAAGCCTGCTGAACAATTCCCGTTGCCCGAGTGGCACTTCATGCCCTGTGGAGACTTCGCATGAAATACGTCAAATTTACCCTGTTTCCGACCATCACATTGGCCATCGCCTGGGCTGTCCTGCAGGGCGGTGTCTGGATGTACAGCGGCATTGCGGCATTGCTGATGCTGCTGGTCGGCGGCGACGCCCTCATGCCGGAAGATCTGGATGAACCGTCTTACACGGCCACCGGCTTCCTCAACATCATGCTATATGTGCAATTGCCTATCTTGCTGCTGATCACCACGCTGGCTGTTGTCACCGCCGTGCCGGGTGAGGTGCTGGGCATCAAGGCTTTCATGCTGGAATTTGCCGCGCTTGATCTGGAACGCACGCGCGAAATCTCGACAGCGCCGCAATGGTTGGCAGCCTTGGTAGCCTTTGGTTTCCTGTATGGCGCAGGTGGCACCAACGTAGCCCACGAACTGATCCACCGTACCTACAGCATGCGCGACCTCATCATCGGTCGCTGGTTGCTGGCCTTCACAGGCGACGCTTCATTTGCCATCGAGCACGTTTACGGTCACCACAAGAATCTGGCCACACCCAAGGACCCCGCCACAGCCCAGCGCGGTGAAACGGTCTACCACTTCATCGTCAAATCGACAGTCGGCAGCTATCTGTCTGCATGGGCGCTGGAGCGCGACCGTCTGAAAAAGTTCGGCTATTCGGTGTGGAACCCCGTTTCCAGCCGCATGATGCGTGGCAACCTGATGACAGTGGCACTGGCTGCATGGTGTTTTTACCTCGCGGGCTGGACTGGTGTCCTGATGTTCACATTCATGGGCGTCATGGGCAAAACCCTGCTGGAGATCGTCAACTACATGGAGCACTACGGCCTTGTGCGCAGCCCGGACCAGAAAGTGGAGCCCCGTCACAGCTGGAATTCCAACAAATGGATGAGCACGGCCCTGCTGTACGCACTGCCGCGTCATTCCCACCACCATGCAGAGGCGGACAAGGAGTATTGGCATCTGCGTGCGTATCCGCATGCACCGATGATGCCCCATGGCTACCTCACCATGATCCTCATCGCCCTGTTTCCGCCGGTTTTCAAGCGCATGATGGAGCCGCGGCTGGCCGACTGGGATGCGCGGTTTGCCAACCCGGTTGAAAAAGCGCTGGCCCAGCAGGCCTCCCGCGCCAGCAGCAACCGCAACCTGCACACCATCCGCATTACCTCTGCCAAGGGCGGTGAAGCCGTCAGCATCGAACACACACGCGAGCGAGAAGTGATGCTCAACACGGCCCTGAAAAACGGCTTGGGCTTTCCGCACAACTGCCGCGTCGGGTCCTGTACGCAGTGCAAGTGCAAGCTGACCTCCGGTCGGGTCAGTGAACTGACTGACAGCAGCTATGTGTTGAGCGAAGAAGATCTGGCCAAGGGCATGATCCTGGCGTGCCAGTCCATCCCGCTGACCGATATTGAAATCGAGGTGGATTTGGCATCGACCAGCGGCGACCGTCTGGTGGATACCCGCGGTGAGATCGTGGCCACCCGCGCGCTGACGCACGACATTCAAGAGGTCACCATCCGTCTGGAAGAGCCGATGCAGTATCGCGCCGGGCAATATGTGGAACTGCGTTTCAATGAGTTCAGCCTGTCGCGCAATTATTCCATTGCGCAGGCGCCCAAAGGCAAGCCATTGACGGAGCTGGTGTTCCACGTCCGCAAGGTGCCGGGCGGCCGTTTCACCGAATGGCTGTTTGAGGCAGACCGGAAGGGTACCCGTCTGGATGTGTCTGGCCCGTTTGGCGATTTTTATCTACGGGAAGCCGACAGCGACAATCCGATTGTCTGCGTGGCCGGTGGCAGCGGCATGGCGCCAGTCAAAGCATTGCTGGAGCAGGCTGCGTGGACAGGTGTGACACGCAATGTCCACTATGCCTTTGGTGCGCGTACGCAGGCAGACCTGTATGCGCTCGATGACATGGCGGGACTGACACGCGAGTGGCGCGGTACCTTCAATTTTGTGCCGGTGCTCTCGGCCGAGCCCTCTCAGTCTGCGTGGACAGGTCAGCGGGGTCTGGTGAGTGATTCACTGGCTGCCGTCAATGTTGAGTGGCGCAAGGCACAGGCCTACCTGTGCGGGCCGCCAGCCATGATTGATGCGGCGCGCGAACGCCTGCTGTCACTGGGGGTGCCGGCACAGCAGATTTACGCTGATGCCTTCCTCGACAGCAGTCATGTGAATGCAGGCGGACAGCCCACTGCCGGTGCCTCTGCATTGCAGGCTGCCTGAACGATGATCCTCCCGTAATACATACAAACTTTACTGATACACCCATGTACTGAAGAAAACCGACGACTGGCTGTGAAACATTGCATAGTTTGTCTGTTTTTTACAATAAAAACAGTTCTCAACATCTGTTTCTTGTACTGAAACTTCAAGTCTTGGTTTATTGTGTGTAAGTGTAAGGATGTCTGTACACGGGAGGTGCATCATGGACGTCAAGCAGCACAGACCTGTCTTCGCTGACCGGGTCAAAATCACGTCAGAGTGGAACGCTGGCGCGAACGTGACCAAGACCTTTGCCAAATACGGTTGGGTTCCTCCCAGCGTAGCGGCAGCACGGGCACAAACGGAGTCCGCGCAGAGCGCATCAACAGCCGGCGACACCGACGCCGCTTCACCGCACCACGGCTGAAGCGGTTGGCGTAAAAGGGGTTGTCGGGCCGACAACCCTTCAGGTCAGTTCAAGGGCCGTCATGCTGGCGGTAGAGATCGCTTTTTTTCGCGCTGTTGATCTCTGCCCCGCCCCCTCTGTCACAGTAGATGTCCGGTCATTTTGAACTGAAGTTCCATAAAACCGGGGGCGGAGAAAGACTCCGTCATGGCACGTTACAGCAGTGAATTCAAAGAGCAGATTGTCCGAAAAATGATGCCGCCCTCCAGCCAGAGTGTTGCCCACCTCAGTCGTGAGACTGGCATTGCCGCACCGACGTTGTATTCTTGGCGAAATCAATTTCGCTCCCAAGGATACGTTGTGCCTGCGACCAATAAAAACCCCGAAGGCTGGGACTGGAAAGCCAAAGCCGCCGCTGTGATTGCCACACAGCAGATGAATGATGCGGAGAAATCCGAGTACTGCCGCCAAAAAGGCATATACATCGAGCAATTGGAAGCCTGGGAATCGACTTTCGAGGTCGCTGATGGCATCAGAAGCCCCACCTCCAAGGCAGAGGAAGCCGCAGCGCGCAAGAAGGTCAAAGAGCTTGAGAAAGAGCTGCGCCGTAAAGACAAAGCACTTGCAGAGGCAGCCGCGTTGCTGGTTCTTTCAAAAAAGTTACAGGCCATCTGGGGCACCAAAGAGGAAGAATGATTTCCTTGGAAATGAAACAGATGGCCGTTGAATCGATACGGGAAGCGAGCGACTCGGGTGCTACGGAGCGCAGGGCGTGCGAATTGGCGGGCATCTCCTGCCGAACCCTTCGACGCTGGCGCGAGAGCGTTCGCATCCACGGCGACATGGCTGACCGCAGGCAAAAGGTTGCCAGTGAACGCACCTATCCGCAAGCGCTGACAGAAACTGAGAAACAGGCCGTTCTGGATGCATGCAATAGTGCCGAATTCCGCAGCCTGCCTCCGTCTCAGATTGTTCCGATACTGGCTGACCGTGGCCAATATCTGGCCTCTGAGTCCAGTTTTTACCGGATATTGCGTGCAACTGGTCAGGCTTCTCGCCGTGGTCGTGCTGCT
>SXZD01000146.1 GCA_005788065.1 Burkholderiales bacterium | reverse complement strand
GACCGAGGCACTGACCACCGTTGACGTGAACACAGGTGGCTTCATCGGCGCCCGCAAATTTGATGAGACGATTTTCAAGACCAATCTGGAAGCCGCTCAAGCCATTGCGCGGCAACTGCGCCTGCGTAACCTGGGCGGCATCATTGTCATTGACTTCATTGACATGGAAAATGCCGAGCACCGTGAAGCGGTTTTGGCAGAACTGAAAAAAAATCTGGCCCGCGACCGTACGCGCACCACCATCAATGGTTTCTCAAACCTCGGACTGGTTGAGATGACACGCAAGCGCACCCGCGAAAGTCTGGCGCATGTGCTGTGCGAGTCCTGCCCGAGTTGCGGCGGCAAAGGGAACGTCAAAACCGCACGCACGGTGTGCTACGACATCATGCGGGAAATTGTGCGTGAGAGTAGGCAATTCAATCCGCGCGAGTTCCGCATTGTGGCGGCACCGGCTGTCATTGACCTGTTTTTGGAAGAAGAAGCACAGTACCTTGGCATGCTGGAAGCATTTGTGGGCAAGCCCATTACGCTGCAGGTAGACAATCTGTTTGCCCAGGAAAACTACGACATCATCCTGACGTAATGAAGCAGAACGACTTCGACTTCAACGCCACTTACCGCGCTTACTGCGAGGGTTTGGCAGAACAAACACTTTACCGCGTGCTGCCCGAACATCGCCCGGCCGGTGTGGAAATTGACTTTTCCAGCAACGACTATCTGGGCCTGAGCCGACACCCTGCATTGATTGCGGCGGCACACAAGGCACTGGACGACATCGGTGTAGGCAGCACAGGCTCGCGCCTGTTGTCGGGCAACGTTCCGGCGCATGAAGCGTTGGAGGCGCAGATTGCACAGTGCAAAGGCACAGAAGCTGCGTTGCTGTTCTGCTCGGGCTATCAAGCCAATGCGACCGTGCTGGCTGCCTTGCTGGACAAGCGCGTAACCGGGCGCGATGCAGTGGTACTGTCTGACCGGCTGATACACGCCAGCCTCCACCACGCCTGCCGCTATGCGGGTGTTGAGCATATCCGGTTTACGCACAACGACATGGCGCACCTGGAGCGTTTGCTGCAGGAACACACGGCAGCAGGCAAACTGGTGTTCATCGTGGGCGAAACCGTTTATGGCATGGACGGCGATGTTGCGCCACTCGATACACTCGATGAGTTAACTCAACGCTACGGCGCATTTCTATATCTGGATGAGGCACACGCCACCGGCATCCTTGGCCGCGACGGTTACGGATTGCTGGCTGGCCGTAAACACCCGCCCGGCTTTATTGCCATGGGAACCTTCAGCAAAGCTGTGGGCTGCAGTGGTGCATATATTGCATGCAGTCAGGCCATACGCAATTACCTCGTGAACCGCTGCACGGGCTTTGTCTACTCCACTGCGCCCTCACCGGCCGTCACCGCTGCCATCGGTGCAGCCTTGCAATTGTTGCCGTCGCTGCAATCCGAGCGCGACCGTGTCATGCAGATGGCGGAGCACCTGCGCTCGCACATCCGTTCATTGGGTCTGGAATGCGGCCCCAGCACCACGCACATTGTGCCGGTGATTGTGGGTGACGCTGCGAAAGCCATGGAACTCAAACGCCACCTGCTGACGCGCGGTATTTTGGCATCTGCGGTAAGACCACCCACAGTGCCTCGCGGAACTGCGCGTGTACGCGTTGCGCTGTGTGCAACGCACACGTGGGACGATGTGAACCGACTGACGCGGGCACTGAGCGATTGGGTAGAGACGTCGCATGCTTGAAGCGGGTATTGCAGAACGGTTTTCTGCAGGTAGTTTGAATTACGACAATCAGGCGACCGTTCAATATCGCATGGCACAAGCATTTGCTGAGTGGCTTGCATCGACACCTGCGGGTGCGGCAAAGCCGCGGCCGGATGCGATTGCCACAAACAGGCTTGGCTCCCATGCGTTGGATGCAAACACACTTGGCTCGAATGCGTTAGATTCAGATACAGTCAATTCAAAAATATCAGATTTGCAAACGCTGCACATTGTTGAACTTGGATGCGGAACCGGTTTTCTCACGCAGCAAATGTTGGCACGATTTCCCTATGCGACCATTGATGCATGCGATGTATCAGCCGACATGTTGACGCAGTGTCATATTCGCAATCAAGCCACCAAGCAAGGCAGTCGTCCAGACGCAATCCGCTTGCATCAGGCCGATGCAGCCGCGTTTTCCACAGGCCGCTCAAGCGATTGGACGGTATCAAGCTTTTGCCTGCAATGGATTTCTGATTTGCGCGGCGCATTGCAGTTTCATGCGCAGCAAACCCGGCGACTTTCCATTTGCGTACCCTGTTCGGCTTCATTTACGGACTGGAAAGATGCACACGCGTCAGTCGGCTTGCAGGCTGCATTATGGCCTTTGCCCCGCGCTGATAAGTTAACGCAATGGATGCAAAATATTGCTGATACAAATAATGGACATTTGCGAAGCAAGGTCATGATGGTGTCTGAGCATCACGACAGCCCGCTTGCATTTGTGCGGCATTTTCGAGCCATTGGAGCGGATTACACCGGCGGAAAAAGTACCGGTGCAGCATTGAAGCGGGTGCTCGGCAAACTACCCTCGCCGTACGATGCGCAGTATGAGGTGTTGATGCTGGACCTTGTACTGCGCTGAGCACGTTGGCATTGCGGTGTCGCGGCTTTGGAGACTGCCCGCAGTGCGTCGCAAACATGCGCCTATCTTACAAAATGGTGTTCGGAAGTTGACTGCGCCGGAGCAACGACGAATGCCCAAAATGCGCAGAACTCAAAACCGCCCACGCACCTGCCAGAGCAACAACGGACGCCCAAAACGCTCCGCACTCAAACCCGCCTACGCACTATCCACCGAAACCGTCAGTACATCCACTCCGCATTACCCGCGCCCAGCCACGCCTGCAACTTCTCCATCAGCGCATCATCCGGCTTCACACGCCAACTGTCCGGCAATCGCAAGGTACACTGCGCCACATCATTGTGGTAGTCAATCTCCACACGACAAGCGTTTTCTGATGCCAGATGTGGCTGCAGCAAACCCTGCAATTTTGCTGCGTCAGACTGACCATTCATCACCAATCGCAAGCCCTGCACAAATTCCGCACGTGCCTGCTCAAGCGTACAGATTCGGTCCGCCACAACCCGCAAACCACCGCTATACGCATCTTCAGACACCTTGCCCTGCAGCACCACCAGCGCATCTTCTTTCAACCAACTGCGACACTGCTCAAACAGTTCATTGAACACACTGATTTCAACCGCACCGGTTGCATCATCAAGCAACAGGAAAGCCATTTTGCCGCGCTTGGTAATCATGGTGCGCACTGCAACGCAAACACCAGTCATCCACAACAGGTCACGCCCCGGCGCCAGTTTGCCCAACTGCGTCTTGACGAAAGGGCGCACCTTCGGCGCATCTGCATCAAACAGATGCCCCGTCAGGTAATAACCTAGTGCCACCTTTTCTTCTGCAAGACGCTGACGATCTGACCATGCCGACATATCCACTAAGGGTGGCGGTGCTGCGCCGCCCTCATCCGCATCAAACAGACTGGCTTGCGATGCATTGGACTCTTTGACATCGGCCCACTCAATCGCGCGCCCTACCGATGCGAGCGCTGCTGCACGATTGTCGTGCAGACTGTCGAATGCTCCGCCGCGCACCAACGCTTCCACCACACGGCGATTGATCTGCCGGCGATCCACGCGGCTCACCATGTCAAACAAACTGGTGTACGGGCCATTGCGGGTGCGCTCAGCCACAATCGCTTCGCAAGCGGCCTGACCTGTACCCTTCACCGCACCCAGACCATAGCGGATGGTGCGGGCGCGTTTTTCACCGGCGGCACGCTGCGGCAGAAAACGGTAACCAGAGGTATTGATATCCGGTGGCAATACTTTCAAACCACAGGACTGCACGCTGTCATCAACAAAGATTTTGACCTTGTCGGTGTCGTCCATGTCGGATGAAAGCGTAGCGGCCATGAACTCGGCGGGGTAATGCGCTTTCAACCATGCGGTGTGATAGGCAACTAGCGCGTATGCGGCGGAATGGCTGTTGTGGACAACAAATCCATCCGCAACGAAATTGTGATGTTCCTCAATTTCAAGGTCGTATGTGTCGTCTTCCCCGATGTGCTCAATCGAAACGATCTCGTCCCAAATTACATCGGATTGTCCTAAACTGACCAAGGTCCCGTCATTAAGCGCTTCACCCAACTGAAGAACGGTGGAGCGTCTGAACCCTTTTTTGCTCTGCGATCCCTTGCCGTAGAACTCTTTCATGGACAGGCCAGACATGGATTCCAGCGTATCCCACGTCATCGACTGTTCTGTTTTTGCATTGGCAACCAGACGCCGAACGTCTGCAGGAACAACATCGCGAGAACTGAAGTCCGACTCCGACACCACGCTGTGTCGCAATACCTCAACCTGTTCTTCACGGCCAATGACATGCGGAAGTACATGCTCAACGAATCTGCGCAAACCACTGTCGCCCAGCAGATGGACGGTATATCCAGTTCGTATCTGATCCCGGTATCGGAAGCCCTTTTGGTGCAAAACTGATGCGATGCCCAAGCGTATAAGAAGCAGCCTTACGTCCTCAGCCAGCCCCTTGGAAGATGTTGCATAGAAGACGGACGTATGTTGCAGGGAAAAACTGCCATCGCCACTCCACATGCGACCCAGCAACAGTGCGATATCTTTATCGACCAACTCAAAGACGACTGGCGGGATGCGCTTTTCGGTGGCCAGCACGTTCACCAGACCGAGTTCCTCTGCCCAGCGCCTCGCACCGCTGATGCGCTTGCTAGCAAACTCCGGATGGTTCCATGGCAGTCGCACTTCGCGTTTCAGACAAACCTCATACCGCCTACCGTCATAGGTGGAAACACGCGCGCTGGTGTTATCAAAACCGCAGGCGGCTTTTGCAAAATCATCGATCAGACGAAGATCGTTGTTATAGAAAAACAGATTAGAAGGATGGCAGGTATTGCCCTCGCTCAACAAACCCGCCAAGGTAATCACTTCATGCGCTGGCCAACTACTTGCTGCATTGACTCGCAAATGACGGGCCGCTGCAACATGCTGCCCAATCTTCAGATCTTCAAGATTGACCCAACCTTCCAATGTTCGGAACGGGTGATTTCCAGTTGCAACAATCGTGTTTCCACTCTTTGTTTTCAGCCTGAAAACAGGCTTCACTCCATTCCACACAACATCCAGAACGCGCCGAGGCACCAACTTGTAGTCATCATCCAGCGCATGTAAACGCGGACGCTGCTTGCTTTTGAACAACTCGCCGACCGTGATCAACTTGCCCGTGTCTGCATCCATCAATTGCGTGTTGCCGTGCACACACTTATTGAAACCATACTCCGCAAACTTTTCCATCAGGTCGAACAACTGCGTTGCCAACTGCTGCGACACGCCCCGCTCGGTTGCACCCGTGGTAAAAATTTCGCGCTGTT
>SXZD01000145.1 GCA_005788065.1 Burkholderiales bacterium | reverse complement strand
TTTTCCGCAGGGACGCCTGACAGACCACCGCATCAACCTCACGCTCTACAAACTCGACCACATTCTGGACGGCGACCTGACCGAAGTGCTCGACGGGTTGGCCGCTGCACATCAGGCTGACCTGCTGGCGGCCATGGCGGACGAGTGACGAGTGATCAGGAAGTGTGACCGCACTGTTTTGGATGTCAATACTGGAATCAAGCTCATATGCCCCTCTGTAACCTGCGAGCGCTGTCACAACAGACCGGCCTTCCCCTACTGGAAGTGCGGCTGCTGGTCGAGCACGTAACAGGCATCACTCGCACGCAGTGGCTGACAGACCCCGAGCAGCACATTTCCACCGAAACCCTCCACCAACTGGAGGTGTTGCTGGCACGGCGTGCAGCCGGCGAACCGGTTGCCTACCTGCTAGGCAGCGCCGAATTTTTTGGGAGACCTTTCACCGTCACACCCGACGTGCTCATTCCGCGCCCTGAGACAGAAGAACTGGTGGAAGCGGTATTGGCCTATTTGTCATCGACCCAAGCTATCGAAGCCGCACGACTTGCTGAACGTGCCGATCCAGCCACTGATTCAACCACCCTTGCTGTCCTGATGCACAAACCCCTGCGCGTTCTGGACGTCGGCACCGGCAGCGGTGTCATTGCCATCACACTGGCGCTGGAATACCCACGTCTGCAGGTACACGCCTGTGACATCAGTCAGGCCGCCTTGAAAATTGCGCAATCGAATGCCGATACGCTGAATGCACCAGTCAGTTTCCGCCAGTCCGACTGGCTGTCAGCCTTCGCAGATGACGAGCCCTTCGATCTGATCGTCAGCAACCCGCCCTACATCATGGCCGGCGACCGGCATCTGGAACAGGGCGACCTGCGTTTCGAACCCGTCACGGCACTGACTGACCATGCCGACGGACTGACGGCCTACACGGCCCTGGCACATGCCTGCAAGAGACATCTGAAACCCGGCGGCAGCCTGTGGGTGGAACACGGCTGGCATCAGCAGACCGACATCATCCGCATTTTTGAACAGTCTGGCCTGTGCAATGTCTCAGGACATAGGGACTTGTCCGGAAATGCACGCTTGGTGCGCGCGTTCAGGCCCTCACACTGATAAACTTCCGTCCATGCAATGCAATACCTGAAGGACTTCGCAACATGAGCATCAAAGACCAGATTCACCAGACCGTCACCGGCAACCCCGTTGTGCTGTACATGAAGGGCACAGCCAGTTTTCCGCAGTGCGGGTTTTCAGGGCGCGCTGTGCAAATCCTGAAAGCCTGCGGCGTAGATCAATTCGTCAGCGTCAACGTTCTGGAGGATGCCGAAGTACGTCAGGGCATCAAGGAATACTCCAACTGGCCCACCATTCCGCAACTCTACGTCAATGGCGAATTCATCGGCGGCTCAGACATCATGACCGAGATGTACCAGTCCGGCGAACTGCAATCCCTCTTGACCAAGAAAGCCTGAGCAGGGCATGCGGGGGGCGGCGCAGCGTCTGATCATTGCCATCACCGGCGCCAGCGGCGCCCGCTACGGTATCGACCTGCTGCGTCACCTCAAAACCCGGCCCGACATCGAAACGCATCTGGTGGTATCTCCATCGGGTTGGTTGACGATCAGCTCGGAAACCGGATTGGGCAAAGCAGATGTCGAGCAACTGGCCGACATCAACCACCCGCCCAAAGCCATTGGTGACAGCATTGCCAGCGGCTCATTTCGCACAGCCGGCATGGTGATCGCACCATGCTCCATGCACACGCTGGCTGCAGTGGCGCTCGGTCTGTCCGACAACCTGATTGCCCGCGCTGCAGACGTCACTCTGAAAGAGCGGCGCAAGCTCATTCTGCTCACCCGCGAAACACCACTGAACTTGGCCCACCTTCGCAACATGGTATCCGTCACTGAAATGGGCGGCATCATCATGCCGCCCGTCCCCGCGTTCTACAACAATCCTGCCTCTCTGGACGACCTGTTTGCTGACAGCACCCGTCGGATCCTCGAACTGCTCACGCTGGCAGGCGACGCCGACCGCAGAGAGTGGAACGGTTTGCAGCCAGGCTGATCGCCTTCGATCACCTTGACCCATACCTTTACTCTATCGTCGGAACATGCCCGCTAGCATGCCCCCCCTCAACGCCCCCCCACCGGAAACCACACTACAGCCTCCAAAAATGTAACACTCATTCACAAATCAGTTTACGTTCAGCAACTTAGATTAAGATGGCGAACTTAACCCTGACAGGAACAGTACCACGGTCAGCGCACACCGGGAGAACACCCATTGCGCGCTCCGACAAAGCAAGGGAGCTATGGATAAACAGTGAACAGCACCCATATGCGAGTAGACCCACATATGAGAGAATGTTTGCCGGATGTAATCGGGGGCGCATCGCTACCCCCCACCCACACGTCTGCTGTTCGAGCCAAATTACAATACTCAAAAACACACGTCCAGCCGGCCCAACTAAAAATTAAGCAAGACAGAGCTATATTGAATACCCGCAGAACCTACATGCAAAAGGACGATCGCCGTCGCATGCTCCTTGAGCAGGCCTCGCTGATTGTCGAGCACTCAGACTGGTCAAAACTCACCATGAGTGCGCTGGCTGCACAGGCCAACATCAGCCGGCAAACCGTCTATCAGCACTTTCCCAACGTCGAAACGCTGCTGAGCGAGACCGCCCTACACATGTTCACAGACCTGTGGACGAAAACCTCTGCTGTCATCCACGACAAGTCACTCAACCTGCCCAAAGCAGTTCACCAGACAGCCCTTCTGTCGCTGGACCTGAGCGACGGACTGGGCGACGCACTGGGAGAGGTGATCGTGGGTAGTAACCGTTCATCCAACGAACTGGTTGCTTTCAGCAAAAACATCCGCAACATGGTCATCGAACTGTGGGCACCCCGTATAACCCAGGAGTTGAACATCAAAAAAGCGGCTGCCCGCAATGTCGTCTGGATGGTATTGATGGCTTTCTGGGGTGCGCGACAGTTGATCCGCGACGGTCTGGTCACACGCAAGCAGGCACTCGAACAGTTTGAAGAACTCGTCACGCGGGCTGTCGTCAGCAGAGTCAAAGCAGGGCTAAACTAAGCTTGGCCCACAGACCTCCGCGCGCCTAGCGCCGCCAGAACACCGGCAACAAGTCATACAACGGCGTGGGGTCGCGTTTCAGATAACGCTGAGGCTCTCCCTTCACTCCCGCCAAGGGTAAACGGGCCAACTGTGTCATCCACTCCACATCGATACGGCCATCCGGCAACAACCTCGCATAGATCAGCGACAGCATGCGGCGCGCCTCCGGGCTACCCAGTTCCGCAGCAGCCCTGTAATACCGGATGGCTTCCGGAAAGTTGACCGGCACCCCTTCTCCCCGGTGGTAGCGTCTGGCAAGCCTCAGGATATCGTTGACCTGCCCCGCTGACGCAGCTGTGCGAGGCGGACTCTGAAGGGCCGGCTGACCCGTCAGGTTCAGCCACTGCTGTCTGGCCTGCGCCACCCCTAGATTGAATCGCGCCGCTTCAGACACCCCGGCAGCCGCCTCAAACAATGCAAATGCATCTTGCAGCCGGTCCGACTCAAACGCCTCGATGCCCAATTCATTGGCTGCCTGCGCATCACCCAAACCAACCGCCTGCTGCAGCCACTGCCGCGGCTGCGCTCCCAGCAGGAACCCGTTGAGGTGGGTCGCTGATACCTGTCCTTTCACTGCCAGAGGCGCCAACCGCTGATGCAAAATCCATCGCAGATACAGCGCACGACCCGGATTGATGCGAAGCATGCGATCTATCCAGCGCAACGCCTCATCCGTGGACAACCCCTTGCCGCAACCATCAATGGCGCACCAAGCCAGGCCTGCACTGGCCAGCGCATACCCACAGCGCCATGCCATTTCAAAATGGGCAGCCGCACCTGACGGATCTGCCACCACACCTTTGCCGTGCAGATAGAGCAAACCCAACACCCACGTGCCCTGCGCCGCCTCTGAACCGGCTGCTTTGGGCATTCGCTGACACTGCTGGGCCATTTGACGCAATCTGTTGAGATTCTGCGCATGCTGCAGGTCAAGATAGCCATCCACGGGTACGTCCGATGCAGCCGGCGCCACTTCGCCCCCATCTGAGAACAGCGGCGCTACACCCGGCAGATTGTTGCCACGCGCTGCCTGACTGAGCACCAGCAATGCCAGCGCCAACAGGGCAACACGCAACCATTGTCGAGACCGGGCCTGCATCACGGCTGCCGGGGTTGGACTGGCTGGGCAGGCTGCGCCGCTGAGCCTGAGGGTGGCGCGGGAGACGCTGGAGATGCAGGAGATACTGGAGACGCTGGAGCCACAGGAGGCACCACCACACTCTGCTCCACCTGCCACTGCACTCGACCCTCGCTGAGAGCCTGCGGCGGCAGCGCTTTGGCAAACTCCGCAGCCACAGCATCCAGCCCCTTGATATTGGGCAAGCGTGTAAACGCCGCCCCACCCAACAAGCCGGGCAGTAGAGCCGCTACGTTGTCCCGCGTCACCATGCACAGCAAACCTTCCGTACCCGGGGACACTGTTTCGATCACATAGCCGGGATTGGGCGCCATCCAGTCTGGCAGACGAACCGCATGACTGGCCAGCACATACGCGTCACCCGATACTGCGTTTGGCAGAACACGGATGACACTACCCTGCGCATTGGCGTGATAACAAGCCAGATAGCCGCTGAAAGGCACAACCGCCGACAGAAACACCTGCTCGCCCACCACAAAACGCGTACGTCCCATCAGGATATTCTCTATTTGCAGGCGAATGGCCGGTGCAGGCAGCTTTTCATCCAGATACCGTCCCGCCCGGGTAATGCGTGCGGCACCGGCTTTCTCGGCAGACGGCGGCTGCGCCGCATCCGATCGCCAACCGTAGCGGCTCAGACGACCCGACTCATCCAGCACCACATAATCACGCAGGGCGCGCTCATAGGTCGGAAAGTCCACGACCCCGGTCACCGGCATGCCAGTGTCAACCTGAAAACGGGCAAGGGCATCTCGGAAATCAAGCGGATTGATGGCCTCCACTTCTCCGGCATGCGTCAGATATCCCTTCGCCAGCAAAGACCGACGCACCAGATTGTTGTGCACGCTGCTGCTGCCTTCGTCATACCAGTCACGCAACTGTCGCTGAAAACCCGGATGATTCTGCTCCAGCGTCAGGCATTGCCAGTAGGGCACACGTGCCCATTTGCCGGTCAGCTCGATCAGTGCCAGCTCAACCAGCGTGCGTACAGCCGCACCAGATCCCAATGTGTAATCGCGTCCGACATTCAATTGCCAGCCATATTCGCCTATACGGCCAGCCAGATCCAGACCCTGACCGCCCGATCCGATAATGACTTCGTTGGCTGAATCCATGCCCGGGATCAACGTGCGGGTTCTAAAATCGCCCAGATGCAATTCCAGTCCAACAATCGTGGCACTGCGGTTCTGGCTGATACCGGTTTCCAGACGCGAGCCTGACGTACCCACCTGACCACGGTTGGCAATCACGTTCTGATCCACAAACGAAATGGCACCGGACACGTACAACGAAGGGCGCTGCAACTGCATCTGGTTGTTGTTCAGAAGGATGTTGGTAAGGTTCTGCACCGTGTCCTGCCGGACGATATCCACTTCATAATCGACATACCGGAAAGCATTGCTGACGCGCGACATTTGCAACAGCGCCGTGATCACCATGTCTTTGGTGGCCACCGGTACGCGGGTCGAAAAGTCAGGAATCTGCTTGCTGGTGATCAGCGTGGTGGGCACCTGGGCATCGCGCATCAACCTGTCCATGCAATCAAGCGAATCAGAAAAGCTGGACATGGATCGCACAGGCCGTACTACCGGTCTGTCCGCCACACTGGCGCGGTTTTGAAATGCGGCATCGCGCGACGCATTCATCGGTACCGTACAGGCCGTCATCAACACCTGGGATGCACATATCAGCCCGATGAACAGACCTTTTGAGGAAGACATCGACATGGAAATTTTTCTGAAAAATAAATGGCTCATCGCATGAGCCTTTATAGTTGAAGGGACGCTTTTTTAGCGACAGATATTCACGAAGTCACCTTTGAGCACCACAATCTGCGGCTCAGAGGAAGGCAACAGGCTGGACCCGCGACCGGTATCGTTGCTGGTTGTAATCGAACTGCCGATGTCCTGGATACACACTTTGCGCATGCCATCGCTGCTGGCTGCGGCCAACAGGTTTTTGTCCGCCACTAACTTGCCCGCATCAAATCCCCATGCCTTGGCTTCAAGCCTCGCCACTTTTGCCTCCAGCCATGCCGGAGTGACAGGCATTGGTGTCATGGGCGTCGATCGGGGCGCGGACATTGCAGGCCCCATGGCTGGCGACATTTTGCGAGAAATGACGATGTTGTCTTCACCTGGAGCTCCCATGATCTGGGCCACCGAGGAAACTGGATACGTCATCGCAAGTCCCGTCAGGACTGAGAGACAAAGCCATGCACACGCAAGACGAGCCGCAAATGCAGTGGTGTAATGTGACAGCATGGAAATTCCCCCTCTGTGAATCCGTACATGACAAAGAACCCGCCATACAGCCGGAACTCCTTTCAGAGCCCGGCTGCAATCCTCACGCCTGTATCAGTCGTGATACGAAGGACCGTTGTCGCAGGTCAGGCAGTTGGTGTTGGACGAAATGTTCTGCACGGCACGCGCACCGAAACCGGCGCGGTTGATGACGCTGGAATCATTGAAAATCGCCATTTGGTACTTGGCAGCTTCAAGTCCACCGCTGCCGGCATTTGACGCGATGTTTTGCGTTGCGGTGCCGCCCATGGCTTCGTTGGTGATGATGGAATCACGCGCCATCACCAGTTGCACCTCAGGCGAGCGGCCATCCAGCACGCCGACGCGGCTTGCCAGGTTCTGTTCAGCACGACCGAAGAAACCGGTTGCGCTGTTGGTCACCGCGGTGTTCATCAGCATGGTGGCCTGGATGCTGGGGTCATGGCCGCCATGGTGATGCGAACCATGATGATTGTGATGATGTCCGGGCGAAGACGGCTGGGCCGGTGGGTTGGAGGGTTGCTGGGGCTGATAGCCTGAATCTGCAAAGGCACTGAACGCGACTGCGCTGAGACCAATCAAAATGATTTTCTTCATGACACGCTTCCTCAAGGATGGTTGAAAGAAACAGGCGGAGCATGCCGCCTGCAATGCAGAGGTGGCGCGCCTTGCGGAGCACTTCGCTGCATTGGTGCTCAATGTGCCTTAACGGAAACGGGGGTTCTGTACGGTGGGTAGCAAGCGTGTGGAGTGGCTCTCGCAAATGCTCGATAAGCCGGGGTGCGGCGTCAGGACGAAACGCGAAGAGTTTGGCTTTCGACGAGATCAGGCATTGCGCCAACAAGCCTGACTTCGAACCAGAATGTCGAGCCTTTGCCGGGGACACTGGTGACGCCAGCGCTTCCACCCATCGCCTCCGCCAATTGACGCACGATGCTCAGACCGAGCCCTGACCCACCCACCGTTGCAGACTTTTGAACATCATGCACTTGCGTGAACGGAGAAAACAGGGCCGCCTGACGCTCATGCGGAATGCCACACCCGGTATCACTGACCTCGAACCGCCAGAGCATGTGCCCCGCTTGGGACGGGGGCAGCACGCGCATCAAGATGCTGCCCGAATCCGTGAACTTCAGTGCATTGCCGACCAGATTGGACAACATCTGACGCAGACGCATACCATCGCCTGACACCACAGTAACCGTCAAAGCAGACAGATCCGTACCGAGCACCAGACCCTTCTGTTGCGCCACCGGCGCGAAAAGTGCCTCAATTTCATCCAACAGCAAACGAAGATCCAGAAGACTGTTGTTCAGACGAAACTGCTGACTGCCATACCGAAAAGAATCCATCGCATCATCGAGCAGAGCCAGCAAACTGGCCGACGTGTTATCCACAATAGACAGCGACCTCAGTTTCATGGCCTCAGTGGCCTTCGGGTTTCGCATCAGCGTTACGGCATTGCGCAAAGCTGCAATCGGCGTACGGATCTCGTGCGATAACTGACCCATGAAGCGCTCACGCTCACCCTGTAGTGTCTGCTGATACTGCAACTCCTTTGCATTCCTCAGCTTTTGTGCTTCTTCGCTTACCAACGCCTGCTCGGCTTGGCCGGTCAACTCAAAATTCACATAACCGACAGCGACAACAGCAGCAATCAGATTCATCGCAATATTGAATGGCAACGGTCTGATGAGCGTCGAGTCAGGGGCATACATGCCGGAAAAATGAAGCGCGAAAATGACAATCCAGATCACAGGTATGGGGCTTGCCCAAATCCATGCCGGACGCCTTTCGAAGACGGCGAATGCAAGAGAAAACGGCACCACACCGACCACCAGGGATGGTGCAAAAAGACCATAACCTGCGATGAATGCACCGTTGATCATCGCAAGACAGACCGCCGCGAGCAGGGCCGCATACGACAGTGTCCGGTTGCCCCTGAATGCAAACGATGAACCCAACACGCACAGGAGGCACACACCTGCCATACCGACGTACAGCGCTTCCGGGTAGCGAAAATTGCTTGCGTGCGCAATCAGTGTTGATGCAATGAAGGAGAAAAACGCCAGCGTCGCAAAGAACAGGGACACGTTGCCCAAGGCCTGATTGGTAATTTTGAGTCGCCCGCCTGACGGTGGGGACAGCGGCTTGGCAGTGCTCTTGCGGATCTCTGGCGAAGAATGACTGCGGTTGTTTTGCGCCAGATCTGTATCTTTTGACATCTACCAGTTACGTAAAATAGTACCCAAATAGGATAGTAAGTACATACGTTCGCGGACGCAATGACAACCGCAGCAAGCGCGCTCTATAGTCCAATAGAGTCATACCTTGCAAGACATTTTGCGATTTTCGTAATGCTTTTGGGACCTTTCGATGTTTACATCGGGCACCCAAGTTGATGAGACCGACGATGCACTTGCTACATACAACGACCATACAACGCCCGACCGACACGACCGTAAAAAAGCGTGCGTCCCGGTGGATTTACAGTAGGTACTATTTTACGTTGCCGCGGACAAGCCACCCTGTAATACTCATTTTTGTTACCAAGTCTTACCGACAAGAACTAAAAACCGATCCTGGCATTGCCTGTCTTAGAACGGTTCGACTGACGAAAAGATGTCATCCCCCTCCCCACAGTATTCCAAAACCAGCGAATTAATAGCACTGGGCAAGCAGATCAAGGAGTTGCGCTTGGCACGTGGACTGTCCCAAGATGCCTTGGCGGCAGCATCCGGCCTTGAACGCAGTTATATCGGCGGCATCGAGCGCGGAGAAAACAACGTCTCATTGATCAAGCTTAAACATGTCGCCGAGGCATTGGACATCACCGTGGCAGAACTGATAAGACGCGCCGGCTTCTGACAGCCGCTCGGTCTGACGATCGTAACCTGCTGCGACAACGTGTCAGGTCGCGAAAAAGCGTGCATGGCAACATATCCGTTGGTAATATAATCCCCAAGGTGCGCGCGAGGCCGATTGCGCTCAGCTCACAACACAACACAACAAAAGCCACTGTCACTCTGTTGGATGCAAACACTGATTCCGCAACAGACGGACTCAGCATCAAAAGGTTATGTGATGAATAAAGCGGACTTCTGCCTACAAGATACCGCCAAACTTCTGCAGCACGCCGACTCCGCACTCAAACTATTGCTCAGCGTGGATTGCGCCGACATTACTGCACTTCATGGTGCGATGCTCGGTATCCGCTACATGCTCAATTCCGCGATCAACCAATTGGAATCAGTGCCCGAATCTACCCTTCAAACCACCCATAACCTGATCGGGCTTCATACTCAGGCACCGAGGTTTAAAGAGACCAGCGCTGCCACCTCTCACGGCGAACATCGCTGACGCGACGCGGTACTTGTCAGACCGACCGACAACGCACGGCAAGCACTGGTGGTAGGCCTCTTTAATCTCGCTCGAAGCAGGCAGCCACGAGGGGTGAGGACTCTTCCAGCACCTTTTGCCACAAAAGGAAAAGGGCCTACGCCCTTGCGAACGTAGACCCCTCAAAGATATGGTGCCGCTTGTCGGATTCGAACTGACGACCTACTGATTACAAATCAGTTGCTCTACCAACTGAGCTAAAGCGGCATAAGCGTTATTTTACCCGAGTCAGATGAGTTTTGCTGCGCTTGCTTGGGGCACCCGTATCAGGCTTCAAACCTTTGCCACCACCATCAGGGTCATCACCATCGCTAACCCCTTGATCGGCTGGGAAACGTTTGCTTTTTTCGTCGACTCCCGCCTTGACTGCAGACTTACCTTTTCCAGCGGGTTTGACCCCTTTGGCGGGTATTGCTGCTGCATCAGAGCCAGCGGTGTCAGCACCCCCGGCCACATCATCAGCCCCCTGCTCATCATCTGCATCCACACCGGCATTGCCCGCGGTCAATGCCAGTGCCTTGGGCACGTCGAAGGCCATACCGTGCCCTGTTTCGCGCGCATAGATGGCAGTGACGTTGTCAACGGGTATGCTGAGATCGCGCGCACGCCCGCCAAAACGGGCCTGAAAGTCAATCCATTCATTGCCCAGATCCAGCCGGTTGGTGGCTGTTGTGGAAATGTTCAGCACGATCTCGCCGTTTTTGACGAACTCGCGCGGAACCTGTGTACGCTCATCCACCGCCACGGCGATGTACGGCGTGTAACCACAATCGGTGCACCATTCAAAAATGGCGCGGATCAGATAAGGTTTTGTTGATACTTCACTCACAGAACGCCCCCCGTGCGTCGCATCAGCGGCGCATCACTTTCTCCGATGGTGTCAGCGCCTCGATGAACGCCGGCTTCTGGAAAATACGCTCTGCGTACTTCTGCACCGGTGCAGCCGCCTTGGGCAGTTCGATCTCATAGTGCTGCAGGCGCCACAGCAGCGGAGCCAGTGCGACGTCGAGCATGGAGAACTCTTCGCCGAGCATGAACTTGTTCTTGGTGAAAATCGGCGAAATCTGCGTAAGTTGTTCGCGAATGGACTGGCGCGCCTTTTCAACGGCTTTGGGGTTGCCCGCCTTCTCGATGGTGGACACATGCACGAACAACTCGCGTTCGAAGTTGAACAGGAACAGGCGCGCACGTCCACGCATCACCGGATCTGCCGGCATCAGCTGCGGATGCGGAAAACGCTCATCAATGTATTCGTTGATGATGTTGGACTCATAGAGCACCAGATCGCGCTCGACCAGAATCGGGACCTGGCCGTACGGGTTCATGGCATTGATATCGTCAGGCTTGTTGAACAGGTCAACGTCCTTGACTTCGAAGTCCATGCCTTTTTCGAACAGGACAAAACGGCATCGCTGGGAGAACGGGCAGGTTGTACCCGAATAAAGCACCATCATGTTGCGGACCACCTTAAAAGAAAAAAGCCGAGGCGCGGGTGCGCCTCAGCCGTTGCGATGCAAACTACGGATTATTTGATGTCTTTCCAGTAAGCAGCGTTCATGCGCCAAGCGGCAACGGTGAACACGCCCAGGAAGAGCAGAACGATGACGCCCAGACGGATACGGGTGTCGCGCACCGGTTCCGACATGTACTGCATGAAGCCCACCAGGTCAGCCATGGCTGCATCAAACTCAGCCTGCTTCATGGTGCCGGGTGTCAGTTGTTCGAACTTGTCGAACACATGCACTACCTTGGCCGGGTCATGCGGGTCTTTCTGATCCACAAATTTTGCAGCGCGCTGACCCTGCAGCTCCCACAGCACGTGCGGCATGCCGACGTTGGGGTACACCAGGTTGTTCCAGCCCGTGGAGCGGGTTTCGTCGCGGTAATAGGTGCGCAGGTACGTGTAGATGTAGTCTGCACCGCTGCCCGCACCCGAGGACTTGGCGCGTGCGATAACGGACAGGTCGGGCGGCTCGCCACCAAACCATTCCTTGGCATCCTTGGAGGACATGGACACCTTCATCGTGTCACCCACCTTGTCGGTGGTGAACAGCAGGTTCTGCTTGATCTGGTCTTCGGTCAGACCGATGTCACGCAGGCGGTTGTAACGCATGAGCGCAGCGCCGTGACAGTTCAGGCAGTAGTTGACGAAAAGCTTGGCACCGTTTTGCAGCGCGGCCACATCGTTGGAACGGTCCGGAGCCCGGTCCAGCGGATGACCACCCTCCGATGCGAACACCAGGGAGGGCAGCAACAACAACATCGCGAGAATTTTTTTCATGTAGTTCTCTCGTTCGTTCAGTGAGGCGCGAAGACCACGCGGTCAGGCACAGGCTTGAATTCGCCCATCTGTGACCACACCGGCATCGCCAGGAAGAAACCGAAATAGATCAGCGTGCAGATCTGCGATACCACCTCGCCTGTGGGTGACGGGGGCTGTGTACCCAGATAACCCAGGATCAGGAAGGAAATGCCGAAGATGGCGTAGATCCACTTGTGCAGAGCCGGACGATAACGGATGGACTTGACCGGGCTCTTGTCCAGCCCTGGCAGGAA
>SXZD01000144.1 GCA_005788065.1 Burkholderiales bacterium | reverse complement strand
GTCCATGCCGGGACCCATCTGTACGGACAGCGGTGCGTACAACGTCCAGCCGGCTGCAGTGGCGCCGCCGGGCATGAAGAAGGACGCTGTGAGCAGCATGGCGGCAGGAACCATCAGCCAGAAGCTGAAGTTGTTCATGCGGGCAAAGGCCATGTCAGAGCAGCCGATCTGCAACGGAATCATCCAGTTGGCAAAACCCACAAACGCAGGCATCACTGCACCGAACACCATGATCAGACCGTGCATGGTAGTCAACTGGTTGAAAAACTCGGGGCGGAAAAGCTGCAGGCCGGGAGAGAAGAGTTCTGCACGCAGCATGAGGGCGAGGATACCGCCCTCCAGCAACATACAGAAAGAGAAGATCAGGTACATCGTACCGATATCTTTGTGGTTGGTTGCAAACAACCACCGGCGAATGCCGTGAGGGTGGTCGTGCGCGTGGTCATGATCGTGACCGTGTGCGATGTCGACTGCTGCGGTTCCCATACTACTCTCCTCAAAAACTCACTTGCGCGCCGCAGTGATATCTGCGGGCTGTACGACTGGATCGGCACCCTTGCCCTGGTTGCCCCAGGCAGCACGGGTGTAGGTGATCACAGACGCGATTTCTACGTCAGACAACTGCTTCCAGGCGGGCATGCCTGCACCCTGACCGTTGAGCAGAACACCAATCTGACCATCTTTGGCACCCAGAACCACCTTGTCGCCGTCCAGTGCAGGGAATGCACCGGGCAGACCTTTGCCGGTTGCCTGGTGGCAGGCCGCGCAGTTGGATGCATAGACTTTTTCGCCGCGGGCCACGAGATCGGCGGCCACCCAGACTTTGGTCGGGTCGTCAGCCTTGGCAGCCATTTCTTTTTTCTTCTCGGCAACCCACTTGGAGTAGTCTGCTTCGGACTTCACTTCGACCACGATGGGCATGAAGGCGTGGTCTTTGCCGCACAGTTCAGCGCACTGGCCACGGTAGGTACCGACCTGCTCTGCCTTGAACCACGTGTCGCGCACGAAACCGGGGATGGCATCCTGCTTCACGCCAAAGGCGGGAATCATCCATGCGTGAATGACGTCGTTGGCTGTGGTTACGATGCGTACCTTCTTGTTGACCGGCACGACCAGCACGTTGTCGACTTCCATCAGATAGTTTTCGCCCTTGGCGGCCTGATTGTTGACCTGCTCGCGGGGAGTGGTAAGGGTTGAGACGAAGCCGATGCCTTCACCTTCGCCCTTGAGGTATTCATAACCCCATTTCCACTGGTAACCGATCGCCTTGATGGTGAGGTCGGCATTGGACGTGTCTTTCATGGCCACCACCGTCTTGGTGGCAGGCAGTGCCATGCCGATGACGATGAGGAAAGGAATGACAGTCCAGATGATTTCCACGGTGGTGCTTTCGTGGAAACTGGCGGGCTTGGCACCCTTGGACTTGCGGTGGGCGTAGATGGAATAAAACATCACGCCGAACACGACCACGAAGATGACCAGACAGATGACCAGCATCAGCGTATGCAGGTCGTAGATCTGACGGGCAATTTCAGTGACTGGCGGAGCAAGGTTGTACTGCTGCTCGACTGCCAGAGCCGGGATGGCCGCCGACAGAAGCGCTGCGAGTGTAAGACCCTTGCCAAGGGATTGCTTTTGCATAGCGTCCTCAGTTCCCAAAAATAAAATCAACCAACCATTCAAGCTGCAGCAGCGGCAAATGCCCTGCGCAACTCATAGGCCAGTCGCTCACGCAGGGGCGCCGTGATGTACCGACCCACAGCCACCCAGGTAGAGCCACTTTCAAGCCGAAGCAGTTCGCCAGGCTTGGGCAGACTGACCTTCGTCCAACCCGGATTGAAGCTCACCGAATACTCGCGGCTTCCCCGTACAACAATCACTGTCAGCGCTCGTCCGCGCAACTCGATCCGCTCATAGTCGCCAGCGTGCCGGGCATAAATGAGCAGCGCGATACCGACCGCAAGCAACTCGATGCCGGCAAACGGCAGCACAACCCAGAGCCCGAACAGACAAAAACCCGCGGCAATGCCGAGGGTCACCAAAACGATACTGAGATAGAAGCCGGCCAGCTGGCGCGGTGTCAGGGAACAATTGGGTTTGAACACCCACGAGCGGACGGGCGACATGTCGCCGTTCAGTGTACTGTCTGGTGCGTCTTGCACGACCGGGATCAACTCCGGCTGCGCTCCCGCTGACTGGACTGCAGTCTGCTCTTCCGCCTGGCTCACCGATACCACCTTGATGGCCTTTCAACCTTTACAAACACGACCCGCTGTTTCAGGCTGCACACACCAACCGTGCAACATGCCGGACAGGCATCACCTGTTCGGGGCGGGCGCAACATTATGTCCCAACTGCCAAGCCCTCGCAACTCGAACTGCCTTGCCGATCAAGGCTTTCGACGGATTTGCGAAAGCGGAATACGGATTTCCCGGGGCTTTTCCTCCCGGATGACCTTCCACGCATGACCATACAGGATTTCCAGCGAGATTTGTAAACCGCCACCCCCCAAGTTTTGCAAACAGTTGTTTAACCGTTTGTAAAAACCACGCCCGCGCAGGCCGGGGGCAGCAGCCTGCGCCGGATTGCCGCCCAGCGCATGCCAGTCACGCAGCAGATCTTCCACCCGGCGATAGGTCAGCACCAAGCGCTCCATCTCCATGACGGGGTCGGAAAACCCGGTTTTGATGAGCAGATCACCCCAATCATGCATGTCGGCGAAATCAGTGAACGGAAGACCGAGCTGGTCGGCCGCCGACTTCAACTCTTTGGCCGTGTCGGGTCCGAAACAGGAGAAAAACAGCGCTCCGCCGGGAGCCAGCGCCGTATGCCACTGCCTGAGAACCGGCATGGGGTCGGCCAGCCGATGCAGCAATCCGTTGGACCAGACCAGGGCAGCAGAACCCGCTTGGGTTGGAAGCGACCACGGGGTGTGCTCGTCCTGCAGCACGATGTCACCGGCGAGTTTGACGTCGGCGGGTAACACGCCAGCATGCCCGGATTCCTTTGACGAGCGGAAAACCCGCGCCAGCACGCCGCCGGCACTGCCGAGACCCTGCGTGATGGAGTGACCCAACTGCCGCAAGGCGGATGGGGCTGCAAGTGGCGGAGGCAACGGATCTCCCCAGCGCACGACATAGGTCTGCCGATCGAAAAACCGCTGCGCCAATTGGACTGCGGCATCGGGCCGGCCCAAGCTCATGTCGACGACACAACCGTCTGCCGGGCGCATGATCTGGCTACGCTCAATCATGCGGGCTTGAATTTCACCGTGAATGAAAGGCAGGTCCGGCCATGCCTGCCGACGCTTGAGCTGCATGGCACCGCGTTCGGCGTCACGCGCCACTTTCCAGAAACCGGCTGACTGTTTGTCTGTGTCCACAACATTCTCCCTGCCTGGATTGTAGCGGGAGTTGTGCCCACTCCATGATCGGGACTTTCACGACCCACAATGTGGAACCAAGATCAGCGTGGCGTCCACTCAAAGCTCATGAGCCCTGGTTTTCTGTCCCGAACTGCGTCGGTCGCATCCTTCATGGCGGCCCGCGCGGTGTCCGCCTTCACGCCACCGGTATGCATTGCCTGCAACTGCTGCTTTTCGCCCTCCATGGGCAGAGGATGGCTGTCGCTGTGCCCGCCCTGTACCGGCGCTGCTTTCACACCCCAAACCCGCTGCAGGCAGTGTGGCTTCAGGCTGGGTCCCCGCCTGCAGGCTTTCGGCTGGACGCGCTGCCGCCACTGCCGCGCGGCGCCAGCCAGCACGCGGACCTGGGTGGGCGCCGATTATCTGCCGCCGTTTGATACCTTGCCCAAGGCTTTGAAATTCAGGGGTCAGCAAGCGCTGGCCTGCGACATGGGCGTGGCGCTGGCGCATGCATTTTTGCAGGCGAAGGACGTTGGAAACGGCGGGAAAGGTTCCGTCGATGCGCCGGCAGAAGAGCCGGACTGCTTGATTCCTGTCCCGGTGTCGGCACGGCGCCTGCGCGAACGCGGTTACAATCAGGCGCTGCTCATAGCCCGCAGTCTGGGCAAGACGCTGAACGTTCCCGTAAAGGCAAGACATCTGCTGAAAACCCTGGAAACCGGGCGACAGGCAGAGCTGTCAGCCAGCCAACGGCAGGACAATCTGGCCAGCGCCTTTGTCTGCGTTGGCGACGTGGAGGGTTTGCATGTCGGGCTGGTCGATGATGTGCTGACCACCGGCGCCACCCTGTCAGTCTGCGAACAGACACTGCTGCAGGCGGGCGCCGCAAGCGTCAGCCGCTGGGTGGCATTCCGGACACCCGAAAAACCGGAACCGATTGAGCCCTGAAACATGAACGTCGTACTGGTTGCACCTGAGATTCCGCCCAACACGGGCAACATCATTCGCCTGTGTGCCAACACGGGTGCGCATCTGCATCTGATCAAGCCCCTTGGCTTTCCGCTGGATGACGCCAAAATGCGTCGCGCCGGGCTGGACTACCATGAGTATGCCGACATGCAGGTGCATGACAACTGGCAGGCGTTCCGCCAGCAATGCCAGCCTGACCCGGCCCGGATGTTTGCGCTGACCACGCGCGGCAAGCGCTGGGTCTACGGACAGGCATTCCTGGCGGGTGATTGGCTGATTTTCGGCAACGAATCCAGCGGCTTGCCCGACGCCATACGGCAAGACATCGGAGAGGCCAACTGGCTGCGCCTGCCGATGCAACCGGACAACCGGTCGCTCAACCTGTCCAATGCGGTTGCGGTCACCGTGTTCGAAGCGTGGCGGCAGACTGGGTTCGAAGGGGCGGTTTGATCAGTTCTCCCGTCGCGGATCTCGCGACAGCAGTTGCAGCACGGCCGCACTTGCTGGCACACCGTTGAACAGGACATCGCACACGGTCTGGGTCAGCGGCATCTCGATGCCCATCTGCAAAGACAGATCACGCACCACGGGCGCACACTTGACACCTTCGGCCACCTGACCCAGCTCTGCCAGAATCTGGTCAAGGTCTTTGCCGGACGCCAGCATCATGCCGACGCGACGGTTTCGGGACAGGTCACCCGTACAGGTCAGGATCAGGTCGCCAAACCCGGCCAATCCGCTCAGCGTATCGGCCTTCGCACCCAACTCACTGGCGAGCCGGCGAATTTCAGCCATGCCCCGCGTGATGAGCGCAGCCCGGGCGTTCAGCCCCAGACCAAGACCGTCGCAGATGCCGGTGGCCACCGCCATGATGTTTTTGACAGCACCACCGACCTCTGCCCCGACCACATCATCGGACACATAGATGCGGCAGGCACCATGGTGCATGGCTGCCACCACCGCCTGCTGGGTTTTCTCGCTGCCCCCGGCCATGACCAACGCAAACGGCAGGTTTTTGGCTACTTCGGCTGCAAACGAGGGGCCGGTGAGCGCACCGCCATCGGCATCCGGAAGGATATCTGCCACCACTTGATGGGGCATTTTGCCGCTGCCGACCTCAAAACCCTTGCACAGCCAGCAAAAGGCTGGCCATGCCGATGCACCGAGGATATCGCTAACCTGCTGCAGATGACTGCGCAGGGCCGACATGGGCGCACCGAACACCAGCAGGTCGGTTGCAGGGTCCAGCGCCCTGAGCGCAGATTCGAGATCGGTGGTGGCCGACAGTCCTTTGGACAGGACAATACCGGACAGATAACGGGGATTGATGTGGTCTGAGTTGATGGACGCGGCAACCGACGCATCGCGCCCCCACAGGGTGGTTGGCACCTTCAGGGCGATGTGCGAAGCCACCGCCGTTCCCCATGCACCTGCTCCCAGTACCAGCGCTTTCATCGCTCACCCCGTGGTCAGTTTGCCCCGCTACCTGAGAAGATCAGGCGGTCAGAATCGGTCGTTCGGCATCAGGCGTTCAGCACGATACCGGACGGAGACCTCGCTTCGCCTGTGCCTTGTTCAGCCTGCTGCTGCAGCGCTGCCAGACGCTGCTGATAGAAGTTTTCGAAATTGACATCCGCCAGATGCACAGGCGCAAAGCCGGTGCGGGTAATGAGGTCGGCGATATTGACGCGCAGGTACGGGTACACCGCATTGGGACAGATGATGCCCAGCAAGGGATCCATCTGCTCGTCAGGCACGTTGGAAATTTCAAAAATGCCGGCCTGTTTTGCCTCGATGAGGTAAGCCACCTTGTCATCGATACGTGCTGTCAGGGTGATGGTCACTTCGCTTTCGAAAATGACATCCGCCAGACGCTGAGCGCCGACGTCAATGGCAATTTCGATGCTCGGCGCTTTCTGTTCGAGAAAAATATGCGGTGCGTTTGGAATCTCAACCGACGCATCTTTCAGATACACGCGCTGGATGCTGAAAACTGCGCCTTCGTTGCCCGTCTGGGCTTGCTGATTGTCTGACATGCGTCTTTCCGTTCAAAAATCCGGCTGCCAGCCGGGAATGCAAGAAACTGGGTGGGGCGCAGCCTGCGATCAGGCCGAGCGCGTGAGCAGCGGCATCAGACCGCCGGCGCGGTCAAGCGCGGACAGGTCGTCAAAACCACCGACATGGGTGTCGTCGATGTAAATCTGCGGCACGGTTCTTCGACCGGTGCGGGTCATCATCTCTTCGCGACGTTCCGGTTGCAGGTCGACGCGGATCTTGTCGATTTTCGCTACGCCGCGCTGGGTGAGCAACTGCTCGGCGCGTATGCAGTAGGGGCAGACCCCGGTTGAATACATGGTCACCAGGGCAACGATTGCGTCTGACATTGTCGTTTCCTTTCAATCACTCAAGCGGACTTGGCAGACTTGCCGGTTACCGGCATGCCTGCTTCGGCCCAGGCAGCCACGCCGCCTTCCACAACATACACCTCAGTGTAACCCAGTGAGCGCAGCACGCTGGCTGCCGCTGCGCTGCGCTGCCCGTTCTGGCACATGACCAGCACCGGCAGGGCCTTGTCCTTGAACACGCCCGGCGCCTTGTCTTTGATGTCGACCACTGCGATCCGCTTTGCATCGGGCAGACGGCCCTGGGCGGTCTGCTCTGCATCGGTGCGGATATCGAGGATCTGCGCACGGCTGCGGTTGATCATCATGGAGGCCTGCATGGGCGCCACGCGCTGGCCACCGCCACGCACAGCCGGGAACAGCAGCAGACCGCCGGAAATGACTGCTGCGGCGATCAGCGGAGAATTATCAATTAAAAACTGGGTATCCATGACTCAAACTTCAGGGGACATTCGTCGGAGCCGCATTATATCCCCGGCAACCACAGTGCAAGTACCGTACAATTGCGCCTTCTGATCTCTCTTGGGAAACGACATGTACAAGATCGTCCTGATGCGACACGGCGAGAGCCACTGGACCCTGGAACACCGCTTCACCGGCTGGACCGACGTCGACCTGACCGAAAAGGGCCGGGACGAGGCACGCAAGGCTGGCGAACTGCTCAAAGCCGAAGGTTATACCTTCGATCTGGCCTACACGTCGGTGCTCAAGCGCGCCATCCGCACCCTGTGGATTTCGCTGGATGCAATGGATGCCATGTGGCTGCCGGTGGTGCATAGCTGGCGCCTGAACGAGCGGCATTACGGCGACCTGCAGGGTCTGAACAAAACCGAAACCGCCACACGCTACGGTGAGGAACAGGTACTGGTCTGGCGCCGTGCTTACGCCATTGCACCCAACCCGCTGAGTGTCGATGACCCCCGCCATGCAGCCCGCGATCCGCGCTATGCCAAGCTGAAAGCCGAAGACATTCCGCTGACCGAATGCCTGAAAGACACCGTTGAGCGTGTCGTGCCCTTTTGGAACGACAGCATCGCACCGGCCATCCGCGCCGGCAATAAAGTGCTGGTGGCCGCCCACGGCACTTCGCTGCGGGCACTGATCAAGTACCTGGACAGCGTGGGCGACGACGAGATTGTCAACCTGAACATTCCCACCGCCCGCCCGCTGGTGTACGAACTGGACGAAAACCTGAAACCCATCCGTCACTACTATCTGGGCGACGCTGCTGAGATCGCAGCCGCCGCGGCGGCTGTGGCTGCACAGGGTAAATCGAAGTAAGGCCTGACATCCATTTTGAACCTGCGTTTTTTTCATGACGGTCTGCGCCCCGGCCTGACAGCATGGCTGGCCGGGGCGCTGGCCTGCGTCAGCCTGCAGGCTGCGCTGGCCGCACCGGACCCCCGCGACCCCAGATCCGCTGCCCGCGAACGCGAGTCCATCCGCCAGCAACTCAAGGCGGTGCGCGAGAACATCCAGCAGACCACCTCCAAGCAGCAGACGGCCAACCGTGAGCTGGCTGCCGTCGAAAAATCGATCGCAGAGTCCAATGCCCAGTTGCAGCGACTGCAAAAAGAAAACGAGCGGCTCAGGGCCGAGATCCGCTCCATCACCATCGACCAGGCCGACACCGAAAAGCGCATCGTTCAGCAGCAGGAGCGTCTGGGACGCGTACTGCGCAGCCACCACCGGCGCGCCCAATACAACCCCCTGCACGCCTGGTTGGGAGGCCAGTCGCGCCAGGCCATCGCCCGGGACGCCTGGTGGTACGAAAAAATTTCGGCCGCCGAAGTTGAAGTCGGCGACAACCTGCAGGAGGAACTCGACGAACTGGAAGCTCTGCTGGCTGCCAAGGAAGAACGGCAGGAACAGGTGCAACGCAATGAGGATGCGCAGCTCAAAAAGAAGAACGTGTTGGTTGAACAACAGGAAACGCGCCGCCAGCTGCTGGCCGACCTGGGCAAGCGCCTGGAAACCCAGAAACAGGAAGCCAGCCGTCTGGAACGCGACGAAAAGCGCATGACCGCCCTGATCGAGGAACTGGCTGAGGCCATCCGTCAGGCCAAACTGAAAGCGGAGGCTGAACGGCAGCGACGCGCCGATAAAAAAGGCAGCAGCGAACCGGCTGAGTCGCGCACGGTCAAACGCAGTGAAACCATTTTTGCCACGGCACCTGACAGCGGCGAATTTGCCAAACTCAAAGGCCGAATGGAACTTCCGGCCAGCGGCGAGGTGACGGGCCGCTTCGGCCAGACCCGTTCGAGCGATGGATCCGGGCCGGCCTGGCGTGGCATCTTCATCCGTGCCGCGCAGGGTGCTCCGGTCAAGGCCGTGGGGGCTGGCAAAGTAGTGTTCGCGGAGTGGCTGCGCGGCTTCGGTCAGTTGATCATCATTGATCACGGCGACCAGTACATGAGCATTTACGGCAACAACCAGCGACTGAACAAAATCGTGGGAGACCCGGTCAAATCAGGGGAAACCATTGCCAGCGTGGGGGACAGCAGTGGTAACCTTGAAACGGGTCTATACTTTGAAATGCGTCATCAGGGGCAACCCTTTGACCCGCAAAAGTGGACATCGGGCCGATAACAGCCGACCCCATCCTGCGGCAAACTCACCGGACGAAAAGCCCGTCCGGTCAACACAACAGCGGTAAAGCCACCATGCACCAGAAATTGCGCACCATCAGTCTCATCTCCGTCGGCGTTGTGGCCGGGGTCTGCATCAGCCTCGGCGTGAACGTGTCCGCCCAGCGCGACAACCGGCAACCGTTGCCGCTGGAAGAATTGCGTCAGTTCACCGATGTGTTCGGCGCCATCAAATCCAACTACGTCGAACCGGTTGAAGACAAAAAGCTGATCACCGAAGCCATCAGCGGCATGCTGTCCGGCCTGGACCCGCATTCCACCTATCTCGACGCCGAAGGCTTCAAGGAGCTGCAGGTCGGCACGCAGGGCGAGTTTGGCGGACTGGGCATCGAGGTGGGCACCGAAGAAGGTTTCGTGAAGGTGGTGTCACCGATTGAAGACACCCCCGCGGCCAAGGCTGGCGTGAAAGCCGGCGACCTGATCATCAAGCTTGACGAGAAGCCGACTAAGGGCATGACGCTCAATGATGCGGTCAAGATCATGCGCGGCAAGCCCAAGACCAGCATCACACTGACCATCATGCGCAAGGGCGAGGCCAAGCCGGTGATCGTCACCATCGTGCGTGACGTCATCAAGGTGCAAAGCGTCAAATCCAAAATGCTGGAAAACAGCATCGGCTACATCCGCATCACGCAGTTTCAGGAACACACCACGGAAAATGTGGTGAAAGCGATGAACACGCTGAGCAAGGACGGCCCGCTGAAAGGGTTGGTGCTGGATCTGCGCAACGACCCCGGTGGCCTGCTCAACTCGGCCGTCGGCGTGTCGGCCGCATTCCTGCCGCCCAAAACCCTGGTGGTGTCCACCGACGGGCGGACCGAAGACGCCAAGCGCAAGTATTTCGCATCGCCCGAGGATTATGCCCGTGGCAACCGCGAAGACCATCTGGCCAAACTGACAGACACTGCCAAAACAGGGCCCATGGTGGTGCTGGTCAATGGCGGATCGGCCTCGGCATCCGAGATCGTGGCAGGTGCGCTTCAGGATCACAATCGCGCCAGCATCATGGGCACGCAAACTTTCGGCAAGGGTTCGGTACAAACCATTCTTCCTCTGACCAACAACACGGCCATCAAGCTGACCACCGCCCGTTACTACACACCGTCAGGTCGCACCATTCAGGCCAAGGGCATTGCACCTGACCTGCTGGTGGAAGAAACACCCGATGGTGATGTGGTCAGCCATGTGCGTGAAGCCGACCTGAACAAGCATCTGTCCAACGACAAGGACAAGGACGGCGAGGTCAAGTCCAAGGTGGGTGCCAAGGCAGACAAGCCTGAAAAAGACCGCAAACCCATCGAGTTCGGTTCGGCTGACGACTACCAGTTGCAGCAGGCCCTGAACAAGATCAAGGGTTTACCGGTGCAGGTTGCAAAAGCCAAAACCGACGGCGATGCAAAGACCGACGACAAGGCATCGGACAAGCCCGCCGGCAAGGCCAGCGGCAACAAGTAAGCGCACCGGTGGATGACCAGTCCCTGCTGCGCTATTCGCGGCATATCCTGCTCGACGAAATCGGTATCGAAGGGCAGGAACGCATCCGGAAAGCCCATGCGCTCATCGTGGGCGCCGGGGGTCTGGGCTGCCCGGCTGCGCTTTATCTGACCGGCGCCGGGGTTGGGCACATCACCATTGCCGACAACGATACGGTCGACCTGACCAACCTGCAGCGGCAGGTGTTGCACACACCCCAGCGGGTTGGCATGGACAAGGTCGAATCAGCCCGTGAGGCGCTGACCACGTTCAACCCTGATGTGCGGGTCACGGCCCTGAAACTGAGGCTGGAGGGCGACGCATTGAATCAAGCAGTCGCTGCCGCTGACGTGGTACTGGACTGCTGCGACAACTTTGCCACCCGGCATGCCGTCAACCATGCCTGTGTCGCCCACGGCAAGCCGCTGGTCTCGGGCGCAGCCATCCGGTTTGACGGCCAGCTGGCTGTTTTCAATACCGCCGACGAAGAGTCGCCCTGCTATCACTGCCTGTTTCCCGAAGGAGAAGACGTGGCCGAGACCCGGTGCGCCACCATGGGCGTGTTCGCACCACTGACCGGCATTATCGGCACCCTGCAGGCGGCAGAGGCCCTGAAAATCGTCAGTACGGCCGGCAATGCGGCGGTAGGCTCGCTTCTGCTGTTTGATGCCCGCACCAGCGCATTTCAGCGCATCAAGGTGCGTCGAGACCCGGGCTGCCCGGTCTGCGCCAAACGCATGGCCCACGCCCGCGCCTGAGCAAAATGCTTCACTTTGCTGTCGACAAAGGCCGGGCGCCCCGCCCGACCCCGCGCCACTGCGCCCGGCGGCACAATCCACGCGGTATGCATGCGTCGGCTGCGCACCTGCTTGAGGTGTACCAGCGTGTCTTCAAACAGCACATGCCGTCGCGCTGCCACCTGCCTGCGCAGATAAGGCCACAGCAGAGGGGAAGGCTTGGGTCTCAGATGGCCGTGTATCCACATGTGGTCGATAGCCACCACCGCGTGAAAAGCTTTGGCGATACCCAGATGCTGCATGACACGCCGGGCATATTGCAGCGGCGCATTGGTCAACAGGATGCGATGTCCCGGCAACTGCTGCAGCAACCCGCGCATGCGGGGATTGGGGACTACCTGACGCTGCAGGTCGGGCAGGACATGGGTGCGGTCCAGAAAGTCCTGTGCGTCCACGTCATGGTGTTTTACCAGACCGAGAAGGGTCGCCCCATAACGTATCCAGTAGTCGTGGCGGACGGTAGATGCAAGCTCGCTGTCAACCTGCAGGGTCTGCGCAACGTAATGTGTCATGGAACGGTCTATTTCCGGGAGGATATAACGTGATGCGTCATGTAAAGTGTTATCAAGGTCTATCCACCAACACATCTGCCCACTCTGCGGGCGCTGCCTGAACCGGATACGCATGTCTGCTGCCTTCCCGAAAAATAGCCAAGCGCCGATGCAGGGGTCGGTGCAAACACCGGAGTTTGCGTTTTGGGCATCGGACACGCTCAACAGCGCCCATTGTAGCGTTGCCACCCTCTGCCACTCCGACACCGCCCTTAAAAACGGCATCGATAACCAGCCCGACGAACCGGTCCGTGACAATCTGCTGCGCCTGGCCGAGACGCTGACGGCGGTTTGCATACTTGTAGGCTCACCCCTGCAGATCACCAGCGGCTTTCGCTGCGAGTCATTGAACCGCGCGGTCGGCGGTGTCGAGGGATCGCAGCACAGCACCGGACAGGCTGCCGACTTCAAGTGTCCGCCATTCGGAAGCGCACTGGAGCTTGCGCATGCCATTGCTGCCAGCAGCATCACCTTCGACCAGTTGATCCTGGAGTATGGCCGTTGGGTACACCTGTCGGTAGCCGCAGCTGGGGAAATGCCACGGCGCGAGGTGCTGCACATCAACAACGCAGCGGAAGGGTATCTGCACGGCTTGCCGCCTCGGACAAAAGCAGATAAAAGCCAGCGGCAGGTGACGTGATGAAGCAACCCCGTCCATCACGACGCATCCTGCTGGCCGCCGCGATCCTGTCGCTGGGCAGTCACTGGCTGCTGTTGCGCGGAGTCGATCTGGGTCTGGATGCCGGGTGGGGTGCCCAGCCGGATCAGTTGAACGGCAGCGCAACTGTCATGCTGACCGCCGTGTCCCCTGCAGCACCGCGCTCGATTCCCAAAAAAGCGTCAACGGCTCCACCCGCCACGTCCGCCGTATCCGCCACATCCACCGCCGCCGCTCAGACCGATCCTGCCAACAGTCCGGGCAAGGAGAATGAGCGGAAGGAGCCCGAGCAATCTGTGGACCCGCAGGCACACGATCGGCCATCTGATGCGCCTGATGTCCGCGGGGACGCCAGATCACTGCCCCAGTCAGGCCAACTGCAATTTCAAGTTTATCTGGGCGAAGGTGACGGCGAGCCGCTCGCCGCCATGACGCACACGCTAAAGTTTGACGACGGGCACTATGAGATGAGCAGTCGCGGAGAGGCGCTGGGGTTCATGGCGCTGTTGTATTCGGGGCTGCTGACACAGCATAGCAGCGGCATATGGGATGAACTGGGATTTTCAACCCGGCAGTACAGCGAGCAACGCGGCAAAAAGCCGGAGGCTCGGGCCACCGTGGATGCAACCCGGCAGGAAGTACAGTTCAGCAACGGCGGTCAGACTGCGTTGTCCGGTCTGCAAGTCAACGACCGCCTGTCGGTCATCTATCAGATGGGGCTGCAATTGAGATCCCACGGCAACCGGTATGTGCCGCCTGTCATGGCCGTGGTGTCGGCCTCATCCGTTGAGAACTGGCAATTTGTGCGGGTGGGCACCGAGAAACTGCGCTTCGGAGAGTTGAGCATCGACACCCTGCATTTTCGCAGGCAGCCCCCTGAAGGCAGCGAGAAAACCGCCATCGATATCTGGTATGACACGGGCCCTGACCCTTGGCCGATGCAGATCCGGCTGACGGACAAAAAGGGGATGGTGATAACGCAGAAGCGCGCATTGTTGAGCTACCCGGGCAAAAAACAGGGGTCTTGATGCGGGTGAATGTGGGTTGAAATGGCTTTAGGTGACGTGAGGTGGCTTGAAACTGCTTGATGCAGCGGGAGGTGACACAGGCCGTCAGCCGCCGGTATTTCGGTACGTTCAGCGCTGGGCTGCCGACCCCGGATCACGCAGGATGAGTCCGTCGACCGGGGGACGATCCGGCATGCGCACGCGTGCTGAACGACCAGCCCTCTCAATGACGACCTCGTCAGTCAACACCTGCGCGAGCGCCCAGCCGTTGATCAGTTCTTCACCCAACTGATAAGACTGGGCAGGACGCCCTTCGATGGACAGAACGGCCGCACTGTAGCGGTCGCCAGACACCAGACCCGAGATCTGGACAGCGGGCGGCACAATACCGCCGGACACATCTGCACCCAACAGACGAGCCTCCGGCGACCGGTCCACCTGAAGCGCCACCTCCGCCGGACGGCTGAGGTCAGCAACCACCTCGGGCAGTGGCTGTCGGGCAATCACCAGCCCAAAAGCCAGCAACCCCCCCATGGCAAGGCATAGGAGAATGTTGAGCATCAGAGGAAGTCGTTCGCGCATGTAAGATCCTGTCTTGTCATGTGCATTCTAGCGCGCCAGCCCACCCGTACCGCAAGCAGTATGCAACCATGCCAGCATTTCTTGCGTTTGCTCAAGCGGGCACTGGCATTGAACAAGACAATTTACGTCATAATCTGCAAAAACTCGGAGATCATCTCATGTCACATCTGCTGTCCCGGACTCTTGCCAAACATGACACCGCTGCACGCGTCCATTCCATGCAAACTCTCAAAAAGCGCCATGCAGGCTTCACCCTGATTGAAATCATGGTGGTGGTTGTCATCCTCGGCATTCTGGCCACACTGGTCGTACCCAAGATCATGGGCCGCCCCGATGAAGCGCGCGCGGTTGCCGCCCGGCAGGACATTGCGTCGGTCATGCAGGCCCTGAACCTGTATCGATTGGACAACAGC
>SXZD01000143.1 GCA_005788065.1 Burkholderiales bacterium | reverse complement strand
CCCCATGGCACTTATCTATCGGGGTAAATCTGTTCAAATAAACCGAGCCACTTCTCTTCAGGCCTTCGAGAGCCAACTTCGATGGAAGAGCCGAACCGCGGTGTGGAGCATTCAAAAGACCTACACCGATTTGCGTGGATTGCCCAAATCACTCGTCGATGCGAACATCATAAAGCCGCTTGAAGGTCTGGAGGAAAACGCGCTATTCATGACAAAGCGAGCATTGGGCGACCTCAGCATTCACTATCGGGATATGTGCGGGCGGAGCGCTCTCTACAAAGCGGCTATCCAAAATGATCTAGCATCAGTTCTCAAGCAACTGGCGGCGGGAGCAGATGTCAACTTGGTCTACGACGTTGAATTTACTCCGCTGCGTGCAGCCGTCCATAATGGTCATGCAAAAATCGTCAAGGCATTGTTGGAAAACGGGGCTGACAAAGATGAAGTAACGTGTACACAATATCCGTTATTTTGCATTGCGGCGACAAAAGGTCATGCAAGCATCGTCAAGGCATTTCTGGACGCTGGTGCTGACATCAACGGTGCCACGCCAAACGGTGAAACGCCGCTTACCCTGGCCTGCGCATATGGCCACAAAGAAGCCGTCGCGGTATTGTTGAAGAACGGGGCTGATACCGGCATAGGTAACCACGACGGTCATCTGCCAATACACGTTGCGGCAAGCAAAGATCAGGCAAACATCGTCGAGGCATTACTGGAGGCTGGTGCGAACATCAACGCTGCCACGCCAAACGGTGAAACGCCGCTTACCCTGGCCTGCGCATATGGCCACAAAGAAACCGTCTTTGCACTGCTGGAAAAAAAAGCTGACGTCAACAGGGTCACGTTGAATGGACGTCAGGCCCTTCACATCGCGGCAGAAATGGGCCACACAGCAATCGTCGGCATGTTGTTGGCTTTCAACGCCGACATCAACAGTTTCACCCGATACGGAGATCAGGCCCTTCACATAGCGACAAAAAAGGGCCACACATCGACCGTCGAGCTGTTATTGGCCTCCAACGCCGACATCAACGCAGCCACGTATTCTCGCGAGACACCGCTCATCGTGGCCTGCAAATACGGCCATGCAGAAATCGTCACTACATTGTTGGCTTACAAACCTGACATCAACAGAGTCATGCGTGACGGACATCAGGCCCTTCACTTCGCGGCAAAAAGGGGCGATACGGCAATCGTCGAGATGCTTTTGAAAGTTCCTGACGTCATTGTCAATTGCGAGACAGAGACAGGACAAACTCCGCGTGATCTGGCACGAATGCGCGGGCATCGTCAAATCGTTGAGATACTGAATGCTCATCCTGCCTACGAAAATCGGTTTTTACGTATGCTCAAAATTTCATCCTTTTTTTCCAGCACCTAAAAAAGAACGGGTTAAACCGGATATAAACAGCGTCGCGTACCATCCGGAGATCAAGCAAAGCGTATCGTAGGTTATAAAGATGTCCACATCGTTCGCGATGGTGGCAGCCAACGGCAGCATCTACTACGGCTTGTGGTACCCCATCATCATCGCGCTGGGCACCTTCGTCATCGGTATGCTGTTCGTCAAGGAAACCAACCACGTGGACATCTTCGCTGAAGAGTAAATCCACAACGTGATCAGCGGGGCGGTTATTACAACGTCTCGCTGAAAACGAAAAAAATGTAATAAACGGCTTAAAACAGAAAACAGAACACGATTCCGGAATCTGAAATAACGCCGCACAAAGCAGTAACACGTAAAGCCCCGCCACATGCGGGGCTTTTTTTTATGTCAATACCTATCACCCGGTGAAGCTAATTCTCCGAGGCGGGAACCTGTCACCCGCATTTGTAACTCAACAGAGTTGAATACAAACGTGACAGTTGTCCAAAAAGCCGGTGGTAAAAACCTGCCTGACCCATTTCATGGCCACTTGCATCATCGCAAGCGGCCTTTCCAGTTCGCATGCGGTTTTTGCGCAGTCCACGCTCGCACCGCCAGCGGCAGCGCAGCCCCACGCCATCAACCCGGCAGACACTTATCTGCAAAGGCAAGAGCACGACAGGCGTATCCGGCAAGAAGAGCGAACGTCCGGACGACAATTGCAAAGTCTGGTGGACAGTCCCGTACAGCATCCCGAGCGCTTGCCGGAGGAGCTCCCCTGCTTTCCGGTTGAATCGGTTCAGATCAACACCACCATCGCTGGCCACGACTGGCACAAGGCACTGAACGGACCGCAGGGTGATGACAGTCCTGTGGGACGTTGCCTGGGTGGGGCTGGCATTTCATTGCTCATCGCGCGACTTCAGAATGCGGTACTCCGGCAGGGCTATATCACCTCAGAAGTGCTGGCACCGGAGCAGAACCTGACAGAAGGGGTGCTCACGCTTGAGGTACAGGCGGGTCGCATCGGCGACATCCGCACCATCAGTGAGAACAGTTCCGTCGCATCCAACATCTGGACCTTGCGTACCGGCGACATTCTCAAACTCGGAGCACTGGAACAGTCTGCTGAACATCTCCTGCGTCTGCCTGGACTTGCCAGCCGCCTGCAGATTGTGCCCGGCCGCGAGACAGGCACCAGCGACATCGAGCTTCACCTGGGCAAACCATCGCCCCTGCGCTTGAGCGCGGGCTTGCATGACGGTGGCAACCGCAGCACGGGCAAGCTCATGGGCACAACATCTTTAAGCTGGGACAACCCCCTGGGTGTGGCAGACCAGTTGAATATCAGCGCATGCACCGCTGTGGGCTGGCGTGAGGACGGCCCCCGTTCCAACCGCTGCCATGCCTTGCAGTACAGCGTACCCGTCGGCTGGTGGCTGTTCAGTGGCGGCATATCGGACAGCCATTTCTACCAGACCGTGTTCGGTGCATTCCAGAACTACCGCTACGGCGGCCGCTCCGAACAAGCCGAGTTAGGTGCGCAACGCGTCATTGACCGCGACGGCAGCGGTTCAACCGCAGCGGTATTCACGTTGCGCAAGCGCGCCTCAGCCAATTTCATTGACGATCAGGAAATCGAAGTACAGCGGCGCCGCACGTCCCTTTGGGAAGCATCGCTTCAGCACATGCGGCAATGGTCTGATGCACAGCTGACTGGACGCATCGGCATGCGGCATGGCATTGGCGCATTTGGCGCACTGCCCCCACCCGAAGCGGCCGCAGGCGAGAGCAGCGCCCGCATGCAACTGCTGACAGCACAGGCCACTTATGCGCAACGATGGAGTTGGCTGGCGCAGACATGGACCCACACAAGCGACTGGCTGAGTCAGTGGAACCAGACCCCGCTGACACCGCAGGACCGCTTCTGTATCGGCTTTCGCGGCAGCCTGCGCGGCCTGGACGGGCAACAGACGGCATGCGGCAACCGCGGCTGGCAATGGCGCAACGAAGTTGCAACCGGTTTGAACCACGCATTTGCGGCACTGACAGGCAAAGCGGTGCAGGCCTATGTCGCCATCGACATGGCGCGGGTCAGCGAAACCGGATTTGCAAGCCAACTGCACTTCAGCAGTGTTGCCTTCGGACTGCGCGGGGCTTTCGACCCATCCGATTCAAGCCGACTGTCCTGGGACATTTTTGCCGGCACTCCAATTTCCAAACCCGATCACTTCCAGACCGCCAGTCTGGCCAGCGGTTTCAACCTTCGTATCGACTTCTGACCCAAACCATAAATCCACATGACACACAAACGAAAACACGCACGCTTCAGCCGCCACCGGATTGCCCTGGTCATCAGCACGCTGGGTACCTGCAGCCATACCATGGCACAGATCGTGGCCGACCCCAATGCACCAGCCAGTCAGCAAGCCACCATCCTGCGGGCGTCTGACGGGTCGCCGCTGGTCAATATCCGCACACCCAACGCCAGCGGCTTGAGCCGCAACACCTATCGCCAATTTGATGTTGGAGCCCAGGGCATACACCTGAACAACTCCACAAGTAACCCCTGGCTGTCCAATGGCGTAACAGCCACAACCATCCTGAACGAGGTCAATTCAGCAAACCCCAGCCAGATCAATGGTGCCGTTCGGGTCATGGGACAACAGGCTCAAGTCATCATCGCCAACCCCAATGGCATTTCCGTCAACGGCGGAAGCTTTGTCAATGCCAGTCGCGCCACGCTGGTAACCGGTGCTGCGCAAGTCACCAACGGAGCGCTGACAGGCTTTGATGTTCGCAGCGGTGCCATCAACATTCTGACTGGCGGCTTGAACAACTCCAACACACCGCTGACAGACCTGATGAGCCGGGTACTGGTGCTCACGGGTGCCGCACGCGGCAATGCCATCAACGTGGTAACCGGTCTTCACACGGTTGACCACCGCACCGGCAACATCAGCAACATCGACACCAAGGCCTATGCACCGGGGGCTGTCACCATCGACACGGGCAACCTCGGCGGGCTTTATGCCAACACCATCAGCCTGCTTGCCACAGAGGCCGGTCTGGGCGTTCGCAATGCAGGCACCTGGCAGGCCACCGGCGGGCAGATCATTGTCACAGTCGACGGCAAACTGCAGAACACCGGCAGCATGCAAGCCGCCACCGTCAGCCTTGGAACCCTGTCCGGCGATATTGAGAACACCGGCTCCGTTCAGGCAACTCGTGGTGTGATGATGAGCGCAGGCGGAAACGTACTGCTCAACGGCAACGGAATGGCCCAGACGGCGGGCTCCAGCATTCTCATCAGTGCGAAAGGCACGCTGAGCGCCGGTAACGGAAGTGTCGGACAGACGCGCATCAGCAGCACAGCGGCAGGCGGCCAGATCAGTCTGTCCGCAGGGCGGGCACTGAATTTGAACGGTGCCACCGTAGAAGCCAGTGGTAACGTGGCCTTGCAGTCTGACGGTGAACTGTCTGCCACATCTGCCACCCTGCGGTCACAGGATAGCGATGTTCAGGCGCTGTCTGTCGGACATATGCAGGTGACAGGCAGCAGCATCACCGGCAATAGCGTGCATCTGGAAACGGGCGCACCTTTCCGCCAGACGGCATCCAACATCACAATCAACTCAGGCAATATTCGCGGCAACACCCAGACCACGCTGATGTCCAGCGGAAACCTCAGTCTGGCCGGCACAATGCCAACCGTGACGGGCAGCGTCACCAACAGCAGCAGTGCCGGTAGCGTCAGCACCCCTGGCAGCAGTGCGTCGTGGAACATCAGCAGTTCCTCAACGGTCATCAACACCGTCAGTTCAGGCCCATTCAATGAAACACCGGCCAGCAGCGGCGGCAATCTTCACCTGCAGGCCGCAGGTGCGCTGACGCTTGCTGCGGGAACTGGCATTTCAGCAGCTCAGAATATGAGCCTGCTAGCCGGTGACGCGCTAAGGCTGTTGGGCACGGGAAGCACATTGCCCAATGCCGGCCTTAAAACGTCTCTGACAGCGGGGGGCAACCTGCTGGTTTCCGGTGGCACGGTCACGGCCGATGGCAGCCGCCTGACTGCCGGCCGCAGCCTGACGATTGAGTCTGTGAACGGCGCACTCACCCTCAACGGGCTGCTCAATGCCAACAACAGCAATGCGGAACGCATTGCCCTGCGCGCAGTAGATGACATCAACGTGCATGCCCTCAAGGGCAACCTGATTGCCAACGCGCTGCAAGCGAATGCGCGCAATATTCACCTCATCAGCAACGGCACTACCAGTATCGGCAATCTGCTTACCCAATCCGGTAACAACACCGCCATTGTCGGCTCGCTGCTCGAAGCAAGCGAAGACGTCACGGTCGCAAGTATTGCGGCGGCTGCAACAACACCTGCAGCAGGTAGCACGAACAATCTGGTGCAGGTCATGGGCAGCACAATAAGCGCGGGCGGAGAGGCCCGCCTGATGGGCAACGGCCTGCTGGTGCTGGGAGCCGCCGCGCAACGCAACAACGGCGTTGACACGCTGGTTGGCGACACGGTGACAGCAGGAAGCCTGCGCGTTGATGCCGGCAGTCTGCAAAGCGTTGGAGCCAACCTTCGCACCACCGGCAATAACAGTACGGCGAACCGATCGGGCAACATGCTGCTGATCGCGCGTTCGGGCGACCTGCATCTTGATCAGCGACCTGCGCTGAACACGGTGCTCACATCAACCGGCAATCTGTCGGTTCATGCCAACCGCACACTGACGCTCACGGGAACGCTGGCCAACTCGGCAGGACACCTTTCACTGACCAGTGCCACCGCTGCAATCAATGCCGCTGCAGCCACGCTCACCGCCCGCGACATATTGAGCATCGCATCGGCCGACACGCAAAACCACGACAGGGGAACTTACCGGGGTGGCGCCGTGGGCCTTTCCAACCAGTTGGGTCCGCTGCGGTTTACAAACACGGCTGTCAGCAGCGTGGTCTCACCCAATACGGCGCTGGGCACACTGAACGGGCAACTCAGCGCCGAGTCTGCATGGGCTCTTGAAGCAGACGCGCTCTCCAGCTTCAGGGCTGCGACTGATCTCGCTTTGGTTCAGGGTGCGGGCAACTTCACCATCACACCGGTGGGCATGACACGCGGCACTTTGTCTGCCAATCAATTCTCTGCGGGCCGTCATCTGACACTGGCGGCACGCAATGGAACGCTGACGCTGGCTGGGTTGGCGGGTAGCGAAAGCACTGCCCCACGCATTGTTGACCTCAACGGCGTTGGCGACATCAATTTGATCGCCAACCAACTTGTTATTCAGGGCAGCAGACTGAATGCGGGTGGCAATATCAATCTGACCGCTGCGGCAGGCAATATGCGCATTGAGGGTCTGCGTCATGACCGAACCGAAGCAGGGTTTCTCAACACCTACTGGAATGCGGCGCAACTCACGGGACATAACGTAACAGCGCGCGCATCCGGCGCAATCGATTTCGCATCGGTCAGCGCAACGGCACGTAATACGCTGACAACCGTTTCAGGCACAGACAGCACATTCAGTGGCAACTACACACGCTGGAGAATTGATAACCGTGGCAGTGGTGGGTGGTATGAAGATGAGCATCTGCTGGCCAAAACGGTCTTGGCTGCAAGCACCGGGGTCTCCCTGACAGCGGCTGGCGGTTCATTGATACTCAATGCAAGCGATGTCAGCGTTAGCAATGGAAATGCCACACTACAGGCGGCAGGTCATATCCGATTGGAAGCGGCAGAAGAAGATGCTGTCAACCAGATCACCTACTATCACAGCAGCAGAAATAAAGTCGGTCGAAAAAAAGTCTACACGACGGAAGTATTCAACGAGGATTTGACGGCAGTACCGGTCGCCATCAGTGCCCGCGATATTTTTCTGAAAGCGGGTAACAACATTCAGACATTTGGATCGCAATTGAATGCCGGCGGCAACCTCAGGCTGGAGGCAGGGGATGCCATTGAATACTACGCAGTCAGAAACTTGCAGGTACGCCAAAGCAACACAACCCGTACCAGCAGTTTTCTCGGCGTCAAATATGACAGTACACGCAGTACGAATACGCGCAGCCTGACCAGTGCACTGCCCACCATCCTGCAAAGCCAGCGGGATATTCTCTCTAACTCCGGTGGTGAGCAGTTGCTTCAGGGAACTCGCGTTACCTATGACGGCACGGCGAGTTTCAATGCGGGCGTTGGTGAACGCGCACGGGCAGACGCCCGCATCATTCTGGAGGGCGTGAAAAACACCCTCACGCAAGTACAAACCCGTGAGTCAAACTATGTCGTGTG
>SXZD01000142.1 GCA_005788065.1 Burkholderiales bacterium | reverse complement strand
TTTGGTGATGGAAGAGGCGCGGCGCAACGGTTCGCTGCTGCCAGTCACGGCTCTGGTCGACCAGTTTTATGCCGAGGTACAAAACATGGGTGGCGGGCGCTGGGATACCTCCAGCCTTATCCGTCGATTGAAAAAAGCAGATTCAGCCTAAGCTGAAGCTCGACAGCCCATTGAAATACAACACAGGGTTGGCAGGGCAGGAGGAGATGAAGATGAAACAGTATGTGGGCGGTGCGCGCCTGTGGGGTGCTTTGGTTGTTGCAGAGCAGACCGGAAGGCATGCGGCAATGCGGGCTGCAGTGCCGGTCGCAATCTCTGTTGCACTGTGTGCGATGTCGGTTTCGTTTGCCGGCTCAGCCATGGCCGCATCCGAGAAAAAGGAAGCCAAGGCCAAAGTCAGCAAGTCGCAGCAGGCGGTCAAAGCGGCTGACTCCCAGTCATCCGATCGGTCCTCCGACAGTGCCATGGGTCTGGTGCCGTCGACATCCGGCACGGTGGCTGCACAGTCGGTGTGGCATACGCTCAAAGGACCGGCCGCGCAGGCGTTTTCCGACCTGATCGAGGACTTTAACCGTCAGCATCCCGGGCAAGCTCTCGCCGTTCGCGGTTTTGCGTCCTCAGAAGCCTTGTTGGCCGAACTGAAGACAAAACAGGGTCGCAGCGATGCCCCCTTGTGGGTGCAGTGGCCGGCCGGTAGTCCGGATGCGCTGTATTCCCAGTTTAAAAACAATGCGTTCGAGAACGTACAGGACTTCCTGTCTGATCGGGGAACCGCAGCCGTGCAGCAGGCCTCCATGGCTGCCACAGCCGCTTTCCGCAATGCCAAGGGCAAGTGGGTGGCTTTGCCGCTTACAGCGGCGGTGCCGGTGGTGATGTATCGGGCGGACGCCTTTGAAAAGGCCGGTTTGCCGGTGACCACCCAGTTTGCCGACTGGAAAGACCTGCAGAATGCCGCATGGCGCATGCGCGAGACGGGCAATGCCTGTGGTATTGCCAGTCCGTATCCGTCTTGGGTGCATGTGGAGAACATGTCAGGCTGGCATAGCCAGCCGGTGACCACGCGCAACGATGGCGAAGACGGCAAGGCGGGGCAGTATAGCTACAATGCACTGCCGCAGGTGCGGCACATGGCGCTGATCATGTCGTGGGTCAAAAGCGACTTGGTGTTTAACGGCAGCAGCGAACAGGCCCTGCAGGCATGGGCCGATGGCCGCTGTTCCATCCTGTTGGGACCGTCCACGGCATTTGGCGACTTGCCCGAAGCGGTTCGCCAAAAAGTGGTAGTCGCACCCATGCCGCTGTGGAGCGAGGTCAGCCCCTCGCAGGGCAAGCTGTTTCCCAATGGCGATGGCTTGTACCTGATGCGTCCAGTCACCAAAGAACAGAAAGAAGCAGCGGCGACGTTTGCCAACCACTGGTTCAAGTCCGATGTGGCTGCGCGCTGGCACCAGAAAACGGGTGCGGTACCGCTGACGCCCGAAGCAGAGCTGGTCACGCGTCGCGCTGGTTTTTATGAACGCATTCCCGGTTGGGGCGTGATTTCAGCCAAGCTGGCGCAGGTGAAATCGGCCATCGTCAAGCCCTTCCAGTTCGCCAAGCGGCAGGACGTACTGAACGCGGGCGACAAAGAGATCCAGTCTGCGTTTGTCAGCGGCAAGGCGGCCAAGTCGGTGTTGGATGATTCGGTTCGCTCTGCCAACGAAATTGCGGCAAAAAGTGACTGACTCTGTGCGCATCAAGCGTTGGGCCCATCGCGGGGCGGGTAAAACCGCCCCTGAAAACACGCTGGTGGCCATCCGTGAAGGCGCCAGACGGGGTTTTACAGCGGTTGAGTTCGATACCATGCCCACGTTGGATGGCCATTGGATACTTCACCATGATTGGGTGACGGGGCGCACGCTGCGCAGGCCTGATGGTGACGGTGCAGAGCGGCGCATTGTCGCGATGACGCTGTCTGAGCTTGAGCAGTACGAGGCGGGCAGTTGGCTGGACGCTCAGTTTGCCGGCGAGCCGGTTCCCCTGCTGGAGGACGCGCTGCAACTGTGTGCCGATCTTGGTATGCAGGTGAATGTTGAGCTCAAGCTGGACATGGACAGCGGTATTTTCAATTCCCCTGTGGTGCTCAAAGCCACTGCGGACAGCCTGTTTTCTTATCTGCAGGCCAGTCCCTATGGGTCGCAGGGGGCTCAGCACCAGCGCATGGTGGTCTCCAGTTTTGGGCTGCCGGGGCTCTATGCCTTGCGCGAAGCCGGGTACGCAGGTCGCCTGGCGCCCTTGTTCGAGGTAATGGGCGATGACTGGGTTGAGCATGCCCGCGCGCTGCAGGCTGAGGCTGTTCACACCCATCACAGCCAGGCCAGCGGCGAATGGGTGCGGCGTGTGCATACCACTGGCAGGGCTTTTCGGGTCTATACGGTCAATGAGGCAGAGCGACTGGCGCAGCTTGATGCCATGGGTGTGGATGACTGTTTTACCGACAATATGGACTTTGCCCTCGCTTGACTGAGCTTGCTGGCGCAGGATCCCCCTGTTTGTTCACCCGCCCGGTTCCCCTGAATGCGCGCTGCGTTGCGGCGAATTGCAGGGCATACGATAATCCCGTTCTTTGATTGCCAACGCCCCAGAGGCTGCCGTCCCGATGAAAGCTGCAGAAATCCGCCAGAAGTTCCTCACGTTCTTCGAATCCAAGGGCCACAGCATTGTGCCGTCCAGTTCGCTGGTACCGGGCAACGACCCCACGCTCC
>SXZD01000141.1 GCA_005788065.1 Burkholderiales bacterium | reverse complement strand
CGGTTATCTGATCGACCAGTTTTTGCGCGATGGTGCCAACAAGCGGACCGATGCCTACGGTGGCTCCGTTGAAAACCGCTGCCGCTTCGCCCTGGAGATCGTGGACGCGTGTGTGGCTGAATTGGGCGCAGGGCGAGTCGGTATCCGCTTGTCGCCACTGACGCCCTTCAACAACCTGTCAGACACCAACCCGCAAGCGGTTTTCGGATATCTGATCGAAGAACTGAACAAGCGCGGCATCGCCTTCATCGACATGATTGAAGGTGCTACCGGCGGTCCGCGCGACCTGCCAGGTTTTGATTATGCGTGGGCGCGCCGCACCTTCAAGGGTGTGTACATCGCCAACAACGGCTACACGCGCGATATGGCGATTGATGCGGTTGAGACGGGGCGTGCGGATGCGATTGCGTTTGGTCGTGCCTATCTGGCCAACCCGGATCTGGTCAAGCGGTTGGAACTGAATGCGCCCTTGAATGAACCCAACCCGCAGACCTTCTATGGTGGCGGCGCGGAAGGATATACGGACTATCCGGCCATGGTGTGAAAAGAAAGTGATGAGTGACGGGGAGAAGTGACGAGTACCGAGTGACCGAGTGACGAGTCGCCGCTTAATGCTCCGCGTTCCCGATAACGTGATCAGGTAATTTGTAAGAACGCAGTCAAACAGAGCACCTACTCGTCACTCGACCACTCGGTACTCGGTACTCGTCACTACGTTACATCACTGCGCCGGCGGCACACCGAAGTTACCCTGCCCCGTTGTGTCGCTCCAGTTGATCCACACGCTGTCTGCTTTCGCAACCGCACGGGCTTCGTTGAGTTTGAGGTTGTCAGCAGCCGTGCGGGGCAGATCAAACTTCATGCCCGCCGCCTCGCACACATTGCGACCCAGTGCCCATGCACCGGTACTGCTGGTGATTTTCCATTGATCCCCTGCGCGGCATGCATATGAGATGGTCTGCGCGCAGTTGCCATTGCGCCAGCGTCCGTTGGACGCCATGCTGGCGCACTGTGCAGATGTGGCAGGCTTGGGATGCGCAACATCCCAGCTCCAGACGGTAACAGGCAAACGCGGGTCACCCACCGTCAATTGATCCAGCGAAGGCTGATGTAAGCCGCACTTCACCATTGCAGCCAACTCGGTTACATCGATGGGCTTGAGGCCTTGAATGGCAACCGAACTCAGGCGTGTGCTGTCATGCCAGATGCGCGTGAACGTTGAACGGTAGTCAGCCGCTGCAAAGAAATCTGCCTCGCAGGTTTTTGCATCGAAACCGTCATTGGCTTTCTGCTTGCGCGGCATATCGAATACCACCGTAGGCCATACAGTACCGGCGCCACAACCACCGATAATGACCACCTGTTTGCCGGCATCGAGCACCTGCTGTTTGGTAAATGTTGTCGGGTTGATGCTGTTGCATTTGCCTGCTTCTGCCGGCAAAAACACCTTGACACCCAAAATCTCTTTCATCAGCGTGGCTGCTTCGTTGTGACCCTCAATCGACACTTCCGATCCGTTGGGTGGCACATACGCCTGCAGCGCGTTTTCAATATCAATCAGCAATACGGTACCGGCGCTTTCCGGCTTGTCCAGGAAAGCGCGGATTTCTTTCAGGCCGTCCGCAAGCAGACGATCCTGGGGCGTACACCCCACGTGCCCCTGACTGGCACCGACCCCATGGCAGATGACCGGCGCGAAACGCTGGCTGGCCGCATGGAAAATCCAGTGCACATCCAGCTCAAGGCCGCTCATGCCGAGTGCCAACTGATCGCCGATCGAAAGGGTGTGGTTAGGGTCACCGCTGCTTGAAAGACCGGGATAAGCGCTGGAGTTGAATGAATTGTGCGTGGCAATGAAGGGCGACTGCACCAGGGGCAAGCGCTGGGAAATGAGGCTCTGCAGTTTCAGGGCATTGAAAGACCAGCTGCACGCATGTGCACCCACGGTTTCGCCCGAAGTGCTGGCCGGGTTGTAACACGACGGGAAAGTGATTTTGGACTGCGTGTAACCCTCGCTGTTGGGCTTGACGGCCTGCGAAGCCGGGTCAACAGATGGCGACTGCGGTTGGCCGGCCTCTGAAGGTGCCGTGGTATTGCCAGCGATGGTTTGAGGCGCAGCCGCGTCGAACTCGCTGCCGCAGGCGGCAAGCAGGGTGGACAGGGCGGCGGCGATCAGTGTGCCGGGGATGTGTGCAGGTTTCATGTGGTTGTTACTGCAGAGAGCTCTGCGCAGATTCAAAAAACCGCAACAAATGCTCATATGCGCTCGCATCAGAAATACGAATCCGAAACAAGTTACCGGGAAGTATCAACGGCGAAACATCCACCATATGAGCCTCCACGATGCCTTACCGCCTTCGCCCCCTCCCGGTTGCCCGATCTACCATGACGCTCGCCATCGCGGCTGCCGCATCCACCCTGTCAGGCTGCGGTTTGGATGCCCCCTCCGGCAATGCAGCGGGCTCAACGCGCACCAACAGCAGCCAGACGATACAGGCTGCCCAAGCGCCCGGCGGACTGGGATGCAGCTGGATAGCGGGATCGGATGAAGACAAGGGCAATATTGCCTACCCCGACGATGCCGCCCGTTACTGGGCCGCACTGGTGCCGGTGGCACCCAACCTGCGCGTCAGGATGGACGGACGGTTTCCGGACGCACGCTATTTTTCTTTCAACATCTATGATCCTGCGCAGCGCGCCACCGATGCGCTGGCCGATATTGAACTGAGCGCCACCCAGGGTATCAACCCCTTCATTTCCGGCGGAGATCCTGGCGGCAGCTACACCGCCTACATTGCATTTGGCGACTCTCCCGCCCAAAACGCGAAAGTCACCCGCCAACCCAACACCTTGTACAGCGGCGTGTTCGGCACGGGCGACCGCGGCATTCCGAACGCGGGTAACGTCCTCATCCTCTACCGCACCTACCTGTCGCGCAAAGGCGAATTCCGCGATGGCGGCGTCGGTCTGCCAACCCTGACGGTTGAAAGTGCTGACGGCAAGACCGTCTACGGAGAGATTCCGAATTGCGCAGAGCCTTTCCTGCCATCGGGTTCGGGGCTGATTCCGTCTCCGGGCATCAACGGACGAACCAATGCAATCGACTACCCCGACACACTGGCGGTAGACTTCCCCGTAGCGGGCTATCCGCCACGCTCGCGCGTTTTCTACGGACTGGCTGGCGCAGCGGTGGACATCGGCAACAACTCGCTGGGAAAACCCCTGCCGGCCTGCAATTCATTCACGGCACTGGACCCGGGCAGTTGCCAGAGCCGCATTCCCCAGATACCGGCAGCATCTGCCGGCGGTGGCGGCTTTTTGAACAACCTCCATAACGCCTACACCACCACGTCCTTTTCGCGCCGGTTTGGCAATATCGCCATCATCCGCGCCAAAGCACCAACCTTCCGCAATGACATGGTCAAGAGCGGCTTCGGTCAGGAACAACTGCGCTATTGGTCCATCTGCCAAAACGAATTCACCACGCAACGCTACTCAGGCTGCACCGCCGATGAAAACACACCCGTGGATGCGGACGGTTATTTTACGGTCGTGATTTCGGACGAAGCCGACCGTCCCAAGAACGTTACCCGTGACAACGGCATGGTCTGGCTGCCCTGGGGTCCCTACCCTGACGCCCTGGTGCTGTATCGGCACATGCTGGTCAACCCTGCTTTCAAACAGGCCATCCAGTTCGTCAATGCCAGCGACGATCCAAAGCAGAAGATGGGCGAGTTCTATCCCGATCCGACCTACTGCCGCCGCAACGTATTCGAAAGCAGCAACAACCCGGCGACGATTTTCCGCCTGTGCGCTGCCGACATGAAACAGAACCCTCCGCTTTGAGATGTCGACCGCCATGACCCACTTTTCTCGCCCGACTTTGCATCGGATGTCTGCACCACATTCAAAAACGCTGGTGCATCGGTTGCCGGTGAGCCTTGCCATCGCATCTGCGCTGTTGCTGGTCGCCTGCGGTGAATCCGGTAACTCTCCCTCGAATGCCGGAGCATCGCAAACCCGCATCAGCGCAAGCGAAGCCCAGCCCGGTCTGATCACGGCTGGCGGTATCGATTTTTCAAAACTGGCCGCCCAGTGCGGCGAGCAGATGAGCAATGAGGTATTGACCTGCGACACACCGGATGCCGGCGACAGGCTGGAGATGGCCTGCAATCCACATCTGGCTCAAAGCGCATGGTCGGGCTCCCACCGCAACAACTATGCGCAAGCCTCCTCACCCTTGCCCGGCATTACGGGCAAGCCGGAGAACATGAACATCAGCCACGCAGACCAGAATGGTGCGTCGATCGTATTGAATTTCTCTGATGCAGATTCGAAGGGTCGCCGCGCGGTGTGGAGTTCGACGGTCGGCTTGCAAAGTACGGTCTACAAAATCGATCAGGAGACGCTGGGCATGCTGGGCAGCATCAGCACTCCGGTATCAACCAATGGCAGCGTCAGCGGTGCTTACAACCTGCTGGACCGCAGCCAGAACTTCATCGTAGGCCGTTCACAATCGCTGCAGGTGTTCGGTGATGCAGAAAAAGACAATCGCCATTCCGGCGTCGCACTGCTGAAAGATTTTTCCATTCCGCAGGACAAACTCTGCGGGGCCGACGACGCATTGGTGGGCATCACCATGCTGCCCGACGGACACATTGCATTTGCCACCAAGAACGGCGTGGTGGGTGTCGTGCCCCGCTACACAAAAGCCATGTGCGCAGCCACCCTCAAAACCATTTCCCTGAACGGCAGCAAGTGCGGTAGCGGTGGCCCACTTGAGCAGGTGTCCAACTCGATCGCAGCCGACGAGAACAGCAACATTTACGTGGTCACCAGCGATGCACAGTACCGCATCGACTGGAACGGCATGGATCTGAAAACCGCATGGCGTGCGCCGTATCAGGGCGCAGGCAACTCGGGCGCGGGCCGTCTGGGCGCAGGCAGCGGATCAACGCCGACACTGATGGGTACGCGCGAGAGTGACGACCGCTTTGTCGTCATTACCGACGGCGCAAAACTGGTTAACGTGGTGTACATGTGGCGCGATGCAATCCCCGCAGGATGGAAGCCCATCCGCGAAGGCGCAGACCCGCGTATCGCATGCGAAGTACCGATCAATTTCGGCGACCCGAATGCGACTGAAACATTGTCGGAACAATCGGTGCTGGTACGCGGCTATGGCGCAGTGGTGGTCAACAACCAATTGAAGGCCAATCCTCTTTTGTCGCAACTGCCCTCACAACTGCAGCCCTACACCCAATTGACATCGGGCATGACGGGCAACCGTCCCGTCGGTCTTCAGCGCGTGGACTGGAACCCGGCAACACGCACCTGCAAGAGCACCTGGAGCAACCGCGACATCAGCTGGCCTAACGGTATTCCGACCATGAGCGCGAGCACCAACCAGATTTTTGGAATCGGATCACGCACCATCAACGGCGTGGATACATGGACGCTGGAATCGGTGGATTTCACCACCGGCAAAACCCTGTTTGTGGTGCCCAGCACACCTTACCCGAGCGACAACAGCTTTTATGCGGCAACCACGATCGGACCGGGTGCGAGTGTGTGGACGGGTACGCTGTATGGAGTGACCAAGTTTGAAAGCTGCGACCCGGCCAGCGGTAAAACATGCGGACAGCGGGCCAACAATCCGGTGACGCACTTGCCCAGGCAGGCAGTGATGGGAAGATGATGGGGTGGTGAAAGTTCAGCAAGAACTTGTCTTGCGCTGATCGTATGAGGTGAACCAGTATTCATTCACAACCAAAATGCCAGGATTCCAGGCGCCAGGCGCCTGGAGTCGGCAGCCATCATTGTGCGGCTTTTGCATCCGCCTCACATTTTTTCATGAAAGAATTTTTGGCGGCACCCGCCAGCGGCTTGCCCTCTTTGCTGACTGCTTTGCTCTCGCACTCGGCAACCTTGGCCTCAGTGGTGCATTTCTTGATGGATGCGGCCTTCGCCGCCCCAGCCAATGGTTTGCCATCCTTGCTGACCGCTTTGGACTCACAGTCGGATTGTGGTGCCTGCGCAAACGCACCCAATGACACAACACTCAAACTGACAGCACACAACATGCGAAAATTCATGAAACGCTCCTCAGGTTTTGATTGAGACTACGGGACGATGCCGCCCGGAAGACGAATGCGGGCATGTCTATTTTCTGCTTTATTGAATACCCAACAACTCCACCTTGAAAACCAGCGTGGCATCCGGGGGAATGACACCGCCCGCACCACGTTTACCGTAGGCCGTTTCAGACGGACAGGTCAACTCCACCGTTGAACCCACCGGCATCTCTGCAACGCCCTGCGTCCAGCACGGAATGACACCACGCAGCGGAAATGAAATCGGTTTGCCACGCTTGTAACTGCTGTCAAACACCGTTCCGTCGGTCAGGCGACCCTCATAATGCACCAGTACTGTGTCGCTGGCCACCGGCTTCTTGCCCTCGGCTGTTTTGAGGAATTTCACCTGCACACCTGAGGGCAGGGTTTTGTTGGACGCAGCAGGCTCTGCTGCGATGACGCTGCCTGCAATAAACAAGCTGGCGATGCCTGTCGCCAGCATAAGCGCGCGATTGTTTTTCATGAACGTGTTTCTCCCTCTGAAAACACCAGTATAGGCGAACTTCGTGGTGTGAAAGGCGCCGTCATGGGCGTTTTTAGCAACGCCTAGGGCTGCCCCGGCACACTGGCTCAGGCATTTGATTCCCCCGAATGAGACCCAGCATGCGCCGATTGCCAAGCTTGCCACTCAAGAGGACGAATACCGAATCGGATGACATTGCCTGCATGAAGGCCATTCAATTCCTTCAAGACAAGATTAATGAAAGCGGGTCTGTCGTCATCCAAAATTTCCGAGGGCATGAGGTTGCTGATGATGGCCCGCTCCGGTCGAATTCCATCCCGTATTACCTGCGCGACCAGATTGGTCAGAGCGTGGCGATATTTCAAGCGCAAGGCATTGGGGGGCACCAATTGCCTTTGTACTGCCACATACTGCTGGCATGATCGCTCATACGCGTGGACAAAAACATCACGCAACAGATCAATACGGTTGAGCTCATAAACGCCCAGCAATCCCTCAATGTAATCAACTGCAGCAACGCCAACAAAAGACAAAGGCGAGAGGTTGGATTGAATAAGCGGAATATTGGCTGCCAATCGGGACACCCGCTTGTTTACATCTTCAAAAGGCTGTAAATACGGGATGTGTACCATCAGAAAAAAACTTTGCTCGAAAGGGTCGGCAATCTCGCTGGCCATTTCATGCACAACGCGAAACAATTCCTCTATTCGCTGCGGTTGCCCCAAAGGCAAATAAACCGAACCGGAAATTTCAACGATGGCTGTGCGCAGACGACCGCACATCATCGGATCTGGCATGAGATCATCAGACAACAGCGCGTGAAGCGCGATCAGGTTGTCGCTGCTGACACCCTCTTCGTGCCCCCCAAAAACAAGATATTCGATCGCGGTCTTGTGATTGAGGATCATGCGGGTTTCGATGGCATCCTTGCCCTCCGCGACTTCACCAAGACGGATCAGGCGTTCGGTATCCAGTTTGGAATATGTATTCCCCTCCAGATGCGATGAGGCCCACGACAAGTCGATGAGCAGGCGATTGAGCAGGTCTCGCGCCAATGTACCCGCACGGGCAGCAGACATTTTTTCAGTGTCGGCGGGACGCCCCATGAGGTGCAACTGTTTGCGCAGCGACTCGGGCAGGTAAAAAGTGCGATTGGGAGCGTACTGCTCAAGCAGCGCGTACTCGTAGCCCACCGGACGCCGCTGTGATAAGTGACGTCGTACGTACGACCTGATTTCAAGCCCGGCATCTGACAACTCTGGCATCTGGAGGCGACTGCCCACCTCATAGTGTGCGTCTGGCTCGGCCAGATCCATGCGCGCTGAGAGCAGGCGTGATTGCCAATCCTCGGCCGAGCCAGACATGTCTGCAAATGATTGACGCTTGAAAATCCGGTCGCGAAAGCGCTGGGGTTGGTCGCTCGCTACATAACGCAGACCACGACCGTTTCCAACCGTCTTGATGCGCCCCTGCGACAGCAAAGCCGCCAGACGACGCTGCAGAGTGCGGCGACTTGCATGAAGCGACAGATGTCCATGAACCTGATCGATACTCATTCCGGTTGCTTCGACGGAGAGGATTCGGCAAATGGAGTCAGTCAAGGAGTCGGACAGTATCTTGGGCATGAGCGCATGTTTACAGAACAAAGGACACGGGGAGTCGTCGAGGCTAGATATGCGACTTTCCGCAGGGCCGTATATCGACGCGCATTTAGTGGCGCGTATTTATCCGGAAAAAGAGGATACAAAGGGAAATCTTGATTTGCACGCCCAAAATGAGATCAAATGAGCATTATACGCGCCATTAAATCATGGATTTCTGATTTATTTGGCGCGCAAAGTGAGTTTCTTGCGGGAAAGTCGATTCTGCAGACCGACAGCCATGCCCACACGAAGGCTGTTTTGTGCCTGCATGGTCGGCAAAAACCAAAAAGGCCTGCACCACAATCGGTACAAGCCTTTGAAGAAAACAGAATAATTGGTAGGGCCGGTGGGGTTCGAACCCACGACCAAAGGATTATGAGATAGTTTTTTTGCAACATGGCGACTGGTCATTGTTCGTCATCGCCCCCCAAGCAAAGTCACTTTTCTCTTTCGTATCAATCACTTAGCTGATTGTACGGGTACTCTGGACGTAACTGGAGTACATCGCCAAGGCACAAAATCGGTATCTCTGCGAGTGCATAGCGGTTGCAACGAAAAGTGCATGCAACCGGAGGGCTGACGGACTCCAACACACAGCCGTCGCGTGGCGCTCCCACGTGGCATCCACCTCTTGGAGAACACCATGCACAAATTTGCAGCAACCGAACCCAGTCCACTCAACCCGAAACCCAAGAGCCGCACTCAGCGATTGCTCTTCACCAAAAAATCCCTTGATGACTTGACCTTTGATCCGACAGGTCCAAAGGGTTGGCAGTGGTACTACGACGAGCGTACTCCCGGTCTGGCCGTAGGTGTCAGCGTCAGCGGCATCAAGAGCTTTTACCTGATCCGAAAAATCGCAGGTCGCGCCACAAGATTAAGCCTCGGGCGTTACCCGACTGTTGCCATAGAAACCGCAAGACGTGAAGCGCACAACAAAAACCAACTAATCGCGCAAGGCAAGAACCCGAATGGTGAGTCTAAGGATGTGATGCTGTTCTCAGACCTGTTTGATCGGTACATGAACAACTATGCCCGGAAAAAGAATAGAACCGCAGAGGCCAAGGTTGTCACATACAACCGCTACCTCGCAACGAACAAATACGGTTTTAACCGTAAGCCTCAAACTTTCACCAGTACCGCGCCCGCGGCATGAGTACGTTCAGCCCTCGATGATCTGGAACTCAGAATCGTTCTGATCCAGCAAAGGTCGCAGCAAGTTTGGCGACACTTTCCAATGCTGGTGATCATCGGT
>SXZD01000140.1 GCA_005788065.1 Burkholderiales bacterium | reverse complement strand
GACGGCATCATGCCGCAGACACGCGAGCATGCTGCCATTTTGACGTTGCTCGGTGTACGTGCTGTGTCGGTGGTCATTACAAAAATCGACCGTGTGGATGCATCGCGTGTTGATGAGGTCAGGGCAGATGTTCATGCCGTGTTGCCGGGCTTCTCCGATGCGCTTTGCTTCGCTGTGTCCTCTGTCACAGGGCAGGGCATTGAGGTCTTGCGCGCCCATCTGTTGGGTATGGCCGGTGCAGCGGTGTCAAGCGGCAACATGTCGGATGAGCGCGCAGTCAATGATGTTCGATGGGCATTTCGCATGCCGGTGGATCGCAGTTTCAGCCTCTCGGGTATTGGCACGGTGGTCACCGGTTCTGTGCATCGTGGTGAGCATGCGCTTGACGCCGATTTGGTGGTGAATGCGGGTGAAAAACGCATTCGTGTGCGCGGCATTCATGCGCAAAACCGTGCCATGCAGCACGCATCCACCGGGCAGCGTTGCGCATTGAATCTGGCCGCAGTGGAAAAAGAAGTATGCCCGCGCGGCGCCTGGTTGGTGGCACCGCATCTGGCGCAGGAATCCATGCGCGTGGACGCTGAACTCACAGCCTCTTTTGCAGAAGAGAAGCCCTTGAAGTCGGGCATGCATGTGCATCTGCATGTGGGCACTGCAGAGGTGATGGCCTCTTTGGCCATCCTGTTCAGCCAAAAGCCCGATGAATTGTCACCCGGCGAAACCGGCTTGGTGCAACTTGTGTTTCGTGAACCTGTGTCAGTTTGGTGGGGCGACCGGTTTCTGATTCGTGACGCCAGTGCCGTACGTACCATCGGTGGTGGGCGCGTGCTCGACAGTACCGCACCGGTTCGCTATCGGCGTACGCCGCAGCGCGAAGCACTTTTGCGCGCACTGTGCAGCAGCGATATACGGCACCGATTGCTTGAGATGGTGCGTCAGCGCGAGGGTGGTGCGTCCGTTCAAGAACTTGACCGGGTGCAGGGGCTGTCGGCAGGCGAGACCTTGCGTCTGATGCAAGCCCCGTTGGATGCGGGTAACCTGTTGAGCATCAAACTTGATTCCGGTATCTGGCTTATTGCAGCGGACACCTGCGAGTCGCTCAAAACCGCGGCGGTGTCTGCTTTGCAGGCCTGCCACGACAAGGCGCCCGATGAACTCGGGCCCGATATGTCGCGCTTGCGCCGCATGGTGGCGCAGCGCATGGATGCAGCCATCTGGCGTGAGTTGGTGCAGCAGTGGGTTAAAGCCGGATTGATGGAGCAACGCGGCTCCTGCCTGTTGTTGCCAACGCATGCCGTCAAACTGTCTGAAGGTGATCGCATCATTGCACAGCGGGCATTGCCCATGTTGCTCGAGGGTGGATTTGACCCGCCGTGGGTGCGCGACATCGCCACTGAAATTGCTCAGCCGGAATTGATTGTTCGCATGGTGTTTGCCAGGCAGGCAGCCGCCGGTGCGCTGTATCAGGTGGTCAAGGATCTTTACTATCCTGCGCAGACCGTTGAAAAACTGGCTGCGATCGCCCGTTCTTTAGTTGCGTCTGACGGAGAGGTGCTGGCGGCTGCGTTCCGCGATGCCACGGGGCTTGGGCGCAAGCGGGCCATCCAGATCCTTGAGTTTTTTGACCGGGTCGGTTTGATGCGGCGTGTGGGCGATCGTCACTTGCTGCGCGCTGATTGTCGGCTGTTCTTGCCGCAGGCAGAGGGCGAGGCCGCATGAAGGGGTACTCACACGTTTTATCTTCCCGGCTCAGGGTCTGTGCTGATGCTGTTGGTACAGGGCTGACGTACCATCCCTGCAGTGTTTTCAATCTGGAAGGAAATCATCCCCGGTGGGGTGGCCAGACTTCAAATCTGGATGGTGGCGCCATGCGTTGCCGGGTGGGTTCGACTCCCATTTCCTTCCGCCAGTTTCCGAGAGTTCCATGAAAATCCGAGGCTATGATTTTCCGGATGAGTTGTGGTATCTGCCGGAGTGGGACACATGGGCGCGGCTGGATGCAGACGGCTGTGTGACAGTCGGCATCACGTCCATCGGTGTTCACCTGTCAGGCGAGATGTATATGTGTCGTCCCAAGTCGGTGGGGTCCGAGCTTGAGCAGGCGCGTTCAGTCGCTGTGGTTGAACTGGCCAAATCAGTCGTGTCGGTCAAAAGCCCGGTGCACGGCGTGGTTGTACAAGTCAATCCGCTGCTGGAAGACAAGCCGGACATGCCTTTCAGGGATCCGTATGGTGAAGGCTGGCTGGTACGCGTGAAGCCGTCGAAATGGGATGACGATTGCAAGGTTTTGCAGCGTGGCGATGACATACGCAGCGATGTGGAGCAGCGCATGTATCTCTACAAATTGGAGGAGCGTTAAAGTGGAATGCGCTCCTTCGAGCAGTATGCTGCTACGCGTCACGGGTTGCAGAAGTACGAGGTCGCTCATTCACGGCTTCTACGGTGAGCGCCGCTGTCTTGAAATAAATGGAGTCGCTCATGTACGCCATTTACAGTGAGCCACCCTGTCGAACAATCAATAGGGTGGCTCATGACTGATGCGCCAAATGAGCGACCTGTCATGAACTGGTCTGGAGTTGCCATACAGTTATGGCAATGCGACCCTGACGATCCCGTTCGCCTGTCAACGCCGTTTTTTAATGCGGCGGCGGTTGCTGCGTTTGATGTTCCTGTTGAAGTCTATTTCACTGCACGTTCGGTCTTGCTGCTCAAGCCGGGTGTGGCTGCGACTCTGTACTCTGGCGACCAGCGCGAAAAATCCGTTTACGATTACATGCAGGAGGCGCATGCACATGGCGCTGTTTTTTATGCCTGTACCGATGCGATGAAAGTGCATGGCCTCTCCGGTGAGGTACTGATTCCTGAGTATGCCGGCCCTGGCGGCGCAGTGCGCTTCATGGCGCGAGCGCTTGAACCGGGTTGGCGCGCACTCGTGTTTTGATGAGACAGCTATTCTGCTGAAAGTCACTGTGGCCAGTCTGCACCCTCGCAACACCGACGCCGTATCTCTGAGACTTCTCAAACGCAAACGCAAACGCAAACGCAAACGCAAACGCAGTGCTGCTACACCATGTGCCTTCGTGTCAGAAGGCGTTCGGAGATCGACTCCGCCGGATCGCATCCGAAAAATTGCGCCCGACCGTGCAGCGGGCGTCCCGAGCAAATCATTGATTTGCGAGGGTTGAAGCGCCGCGAAGACGGCGTTCAAAGCCCGTCAACGTTGAGGAGCGCAATTTTTGCGGGAGAACCGCCGGAGCGAATCCGGACGCCCAAGACGAAAGTTCATGCTTCTGAGTCCGCCAAATGTCCGGAGCGAATCCGGACGCCTAAGGCGAACCGTTCGTATCGCAGCTTGCGCTAAGTGTCCGGAGCGAATCCGGACGCCTGAGACGTGCGCCGCCTACTCGTCCGCGCGCAGCGCCAGTCCGCACGGAATGCACATCATCGCAATGTCCGCTGTCGCCCACACCTTCGTCTCGCATCCACTGCATACAAATCGCAAGCGCTTTTTGGCTACCGGCCTGGCCGACGGCGGAATCGGCGGCTTCTCAACCGCAGAAGCCTCGCTGGCCTGCAACGCATTGAGTACCTGTATCGGTCGGGGTGACACCGGCACCGACACGCCCGCATCTGCCAGTTTCGTCTGTATGCTCAACTCATGCTCAGGTTCCGCAGGTAACTGCCGATCGAACCACTTCAACTCGAAGCCATCGTCAATCAGCGACTGACAGGCTCTTACAAACGCGCCCTCCGGTTCGATGTAGTGACTGACGCGCTGACCCGTTGACTTGCCACCGGGCAGTCCGGTGTTGGAGGGTACCAGCCCGATGCTTCGCATCTTGTGCACCCACTCGGTATTGTGCGGATTGGTGCGGCTCGGCGTACCGAAATGATGTTGCCAATGGTGAACCATTTCATGCACCAGTGTTGACAGCACCGACTCGACTGACCGCAGCGTGAAGTGTCCCGGATGCAAGCCGAGTTCGTCTACCGTCTGTCCCTGCAGGTTGATGAAACGCGCACTGTGGTGATATCCGTAAATACGGTTGCTCGATCGCAGCGTGATCAGACAGGGCGGCAGTTCGCCATTGAACAGCGTGACATTGAAGTGGGCAAATGCCCGCTCCAGACTTTCATACAACTCGAGGGTAGGAGACATGCGACAACAACTTAACACGAGAAAATGGTGAATCGGGGAACTGCCAGACCAGCAGCATTCATTGTACAGGTGATACGCAGCACACCGGTATTGTTTGCACCCGTTGTGGAGTAGCCTGCTGCCACCCCCATCATGTTGACCGGTGTATCCGGATACTGATAGGCCGTATTGCCGCTGCAGGTTTTACCGGCACTGGTGACGCTGCCGACAACCGTCACTCCCGGTGTGCTGCCGGTGTAGGATGTTGTGCTGAACGCCACCGTTCCCGCGTAATTGAAAGGGCTGCTGCCACCGATTTTTCCGTTTCCGATACTGATGGTGTCGCCCGGACAGTAGTCACTGTAGGCCACAGCAGATGAGGCGTTACTGCTGCCGTAAAACTGGATGCCGATGATGCCTGCCGGTTTGCTCACACCGAGATAGGCTGCGTCGTTGGTCAGCGTAAAACTGCCGTTTGCAGCCGTGTAGTTGCCGCCCTTGGTCAAGGATACAAAACCGTTGCCGCCCAGCACATCCAGCGCATCAAATGCGAGGTCTCCATCGAATCGACCAGCGTTGACTTCAGTTACAACGTCGCGCAACAGCAGCGGGTTGGCCAGTCGCACATGACCGCCGATGCGGCAGCTTTTTGGGTTGCTGGTGATGCATCCGGCCGGTACAAACTGGACAGCCGACATGACATATCCCGCATTGTTCAGACTGGCCGTGTTTTTGAACGTCGTGGGCAACAGTCCCAAGCCGATCAGGCCGCTGACGGTGGGTAGCAGGGTCTGTGTGTTGTTGACCGATCCGCTGCCTACCGTGAACGGAATGCTGGTGTTGGCCAATATCGCACTGCGGTAGGTGTCCACATAGCTTTGCAGTGCATCGCGCAGTTGCAGCAGTTGGTCGGCTTGCGCCCGTGCGCTGTCGCGCCGACTTTGTCGAACCTGCAGGTTGAGCATTGCAACGCCCAGGATGGCAAACAGGATCAGCGCAATCGACATTTCAATCAGGCTGAATCCCTTGATGTGTCTTTTCATGTTCGGAGCGAAAGAGACGCCAGTGCAGCCAATATCTGAACCGCTCTCGCCATTGCAATCTTTTTGAAAATCGCAACTGAAATGCGAGGCAGTCCTGTCTGTATCGGATGGCTGGTGCAGTGCAGGAAAGGTGCGCTGATGCCATGGCACCAGCGCACGGTTTGCTTACGCCTTGGCCAGCGTGAAGATCAGATCGTAAGACCGCGCCGTACCGCCGCATGCGGTGGTGCCGGAAGCGGTTGCCGCACTGAACGCACTGGTTGTGGTCTTGACTGCCGTACCGGTGGGTGCAGCCGTTGGGTCGCCTGTACCGGCTGCTGCCACATTGATGGCAACTGCCCCCGACTCGACTGCCAGCAGCAAGTCAACACACTGCGCTTTGGGTACGTTGCCCCACACCATGACGGCGGAGGAGTTGTCACCGGCGGCAAGACCCCCGTTGCCCACGCTGATGGCGCCGTTGTAGCTGTTGGTTGCAGCGGTTGCGCTGGAGGCCAGGTTGGGAGAGATGGCCGATGCTGCGATGGCTTGCGTGGTGGTGAGTGAATTGAACAGATTGGTTCGACCGAACTTCTGCTTCAGTTCGGCAACCGTCTCTGTGATCGATTGCGTGTTGCTCTGCACTTCATTGCGACGCGAATTGTTCTGGAATGCAATGAAGGCTGCTGCAGCGACCACTGCAGCGATGATCAGACCCACCGATACCTCGATCAGCGTGATGCCGCGTTGCAGCTTTTTTGTATTGAAACTGATTTGCATGAAAACTCCTTTCTGTATGTGATGTCATGCGGCATGCATGTTGAAGAGAAATGGGGCAGATTTCGGTTACCTGCATCACAGATGCATCACATTTTTATTTCATCTTGCGCAGCATCTGCTGCGTAGGGCTCAACTCGGCTGTCATGCTCTGCGTAATCGAGAGTTGACCCAGATACAGAAACAGCACCAATGCGCCACATCCCGCGACCAGTGCGGTATTGATGCGCTTGGCCGTGCGGGCGATGTGGTTCTGGATGTGGATGTTTTCCCGTGTACCCAGTTCGATCAGTACGCCGTCAAATCTGGGATTGTTGCGCACCGCGCTGGCCACGGAGGCCAGCAGAGAGGGGCTCATCAGCCCTCTTGAAAATGCCGCAACATAGTCCGTGGGCGCCACCTGCAGATGGGCCAGGATTTGTTGAAGATGAAATCGCATCCACGGTTGCGCATGCCGGCGCAAGCGCTGCAGGGCTTCTGTCAATGTCATACCGCTTTCCAGTAATACCGCCAGTGCGTTGAGCAGTTGCGACACCTGAAAATCCCGATAGACCGACAGCGTCAGCGTCAGCGGAAACGCCGGAAACAGCAGCCCACGCATGCGCGGTTGCAAAGTCTCCAGACGCCCGCGCAGCCAGCCGGTCCAGCGGGGCAGGGCATAGGTAACCAAGACTGTCGTGCAGATGGTGGCCAAAGCCATCCAACCGCCATCGCGCTGTATGGCTTCTGCAAATGTTCTCACCGATTGGTTGAACGGTGTCCAGACCGCAGGCGGCGCCATTTTGACAATCACCGGGATGCTCTGGGTAGCCAATACATGGCAAAAGCCGGCAACGCCCGGAACCAGAATCAGCGGGGGCAGCAAGGCCTGACCGATGACCTGACGTGCGCGTTGCTGCTGTTCGATGGCATCAGCAAGAGAGCGCAGCGTGGCTGGCCTGTCGCTGCTGTAGTCCAGCGCACTGAGCATCAGACGGTCTGATGCGGGCATGACGCGTGCCAGCAGATGACTCAGTCGATAATCATTGCCTTGGCTCAATTGCCGGCGCATCAACGCCAATGCCTGTGCACGGCTGCTGTCTTGGGTGCCGGGATGACGGCTGATGGCAAGCTCCGCAGTCAGAAAATCGCGCAGTGGTTCGCGTGCCTGAATCGATCGGGCCAGTTCACGGTAGAACTGCGTTCTGTCAGAACGGAACGACATCAGCGACAGAAATTCAATCCATGCGGGTGACGGCTTCATTGAACACCCTCCTGCAGCACATGGAAACGCTGAAAGCTGTCGAACCGTTCGCATTGTCGCGGGTCCACCAGGCCCTGCACGGACTTGTGCAGCGTGTGTTCAAACACGGTCTTGCCGTGCATGTTGTCCGATGCCGGTTTGCGATCCGAATGAGACCGAAAGTACATGACCGCTTCATGGTCGCGATGTTGCTGTATCAGGTCCAGCCAGGTGCGATCGGGGCTCAGCATCTCTGCCACCACTGTGAGTCCCTGTGTACCCCGTTGCGCACAGTGTGGACATCCCAGCGGGTTGCGAAACCGGAAGTGCCCGCGATCCAGTCCAAACCGCTTCTCCAGCGCATCGAGTATCAGGCGGATGTGACGGTGTTCCGCCATCAAGGCAGGGTGTCGCAGCGCCTCATCTGCGGTCAGTCTGCAGTGCGTGCACAAGAGGGGAACCAGCGCCTGATAGGCCAGTAGAGTCAGCATATTCGGATGTGTCAGCACATCGCGGTCCATGCCGATTTCAGCGTTGGTCAGGCGCGCCACAATACCGGACAGCAGGTGTGCATGTACCGTGGCGCAGGCCATGTGACCCGTCTCCACAATCTGCTGGCCTGCCCGCGCGGTCGCGGTGTCGCGAATTTCGCCCATCAGCACGCAGCCCGGGTCTGCGCGCATCAGAGCCGCAACGACTTCGGCATATTTCGCACCGCTGCCCTCCCGGTCAATCAGATCGCGCTGTATCGGAATCTGATGCACGCCACGCAGGGGATATTCAACCGGATCTTCAATCGAATAAAACGCATCGCGTCCGTTATCCGGATGGGTTTCAATAAACGTCTTGAGTGTGGTGGTCTTGCCCGAGCCGGTGACCCCGGCGAAGATCACAAAGCCGGCTGGCGTGTGGGCTGCGTTTTCCAGCAGGTTCATGTGCGACGGTGCATAACCGAGTTGAGCGTAACTCAGTGTCGGTGTGTCAATGTCCACATGCAGCAAACGACAGACGGTTTTCATGCCGGCTGCACCGCGTACGGATTGAAAGCGCAGTGCTACCCGTTTGCCCATGACGTCGCGTGCGGCCACCATGCAATACAGATTCTCGGCCGGAGAAAACTGCGAGTTGCTGTTTGAGCCGCGTCCTGACGCGTTGTTGTAGGCCCACGCCACAGCACGTTCGGCCAGACCGGGTGTACAGATGCCGCCGCTCGCATCGCGAAGCGGTTCCAGCACACCGTCCACACGCAGCTTGACTTCCGCCACATGGTGCACCACCTGCACATGGATATCGGTTGCTTTTTCTGCAACGGCCAGTTGCAACCAGTGCTCAAACGTATCGCGCGCCTGTGATTCAATGCTCAGACCCGCTGCGGTGTTGCCGGTGTTGGCCTCGCCATCGTCCGCGGAGTCGGACAACTGCATGATGACATCGGAATTGCATGCAATCGCAGCGACAGGCACGTCAAACTGGTCTGCCATCAATTGGCCGCGCAGCAGTGCCATGCACGACATCAGCGTGCCGTTGTGATGGGCAGATGGCGCGTTGTCCGGATCAAACAGCAGTACAGCGCGCCGTGCACCGGTTTCAATCGCTGCCAGCCGATGGGCAAAATCGACCGGTATTCGATAGGGTGCATGCAGATGGGTGCCGGTCAACACCCGGGAAAACGACGGCAGTTCGCGCAGTGCGACAACGCGGACAGCCTCTGGTGCAGCCAATGCGTTCATGGCCGTACCCCGCCGTTTACGGATTCGCTGGCAGATCCAGCGCCAGACTCGCCAGCAGGCTCGTGGATGGACTCACCGACAGCCAGAAAAATACCGCGCATCTCCGGGCTGCCCTTACCGTCGCGGTGCAGCAGTATGCCTTCTTGCCGAATATGATTGACCACCCATGCACCTACGGTATCGCGCTCTTCGATGGCGTGAACGTTGCCGCCCGCATCCATGGCCTCTGCGCTCAGACGATGCGCAGGCCCATAGACAGACAGCAGCTTGAGCGCCGGGCGTCGCCGGTTCTGAATGGGCTGGCGACGACCGGTTCCTGCGCCGTCAGCAGCGATGTCTGCTTTGACAGGGCTGGCGAGCGTTGCCATGCGGCCCCGCTCGGTGTTGCGGTTTCGAAGCTTGTCTTGAAGCGTGTCGATACGGTCGCGCAGGTTCATTTCATCCTGCCATTGCTGTATCTGTGCCAGCGTCCGAAGTGTGACAACGGGAGATGACTGCATCGGGGTTGAAGGGGTCTGTGCGTTGGCCGGTGACAGACAACACATCAGGACTGAAAAACTAACTGCCCACAAACCGGTTGTGTGTGGGTCTTCAAAGGTAGGCATAGAAGGCTCCCTGCAGTTCCACCTGCAGCGCATTGTTGGGATCGAAGGGTTTCACATGCAATTGCATGCGGTTCCACCAGGCCAGCCCGGCATAGTCCTGCAGCAGTTGCTTGATGATGTGGGGCGCAGCTGTAATCACGATCTCATGACGGCGCAGGGTGGTCTGCGCCGAGCCCGGTTCATGCCCGGCGGGCCAGGTGCTACCCTGCAGGTCAATGCGATGATTGATGCGGGCTTTGGTCCATACCTGCGATTCATCAAACAGCAGCTTTTGCAAAAACTTCTCTTCCGGCAGTTCGTCCAGCCCACTGATGCCGGCAGTGTCCAGACGCCATGCAGTACGCACTTTCATGCGCTGCGCGTTGTTCATATCCGGCAGTGCGGTGTGGGTGGGTTCGATGTCGCTGCGTGACGTCAGGGCTGTCAGCAATTCTGCCGTGTAGCCGCCCTCGGTCTGCCACTGTTGCATGCAGTGCTGCATATCGCAGCTCACATCCATCAGCGACCAGTTGGCCAATACAGCCGGTTCATTCATCCACGATTCGAGCAGACGCGACAGCGTGCTGCCAGTTGCACCCAGTTGCTGTCTTGTCGATTGCAGTGCACGCTCATAGGCTTGAGCACTTTGCTGCTGTGAAGCGGACACATCCGCCTGAAGTCGTTGCCGGTAGCCGCTGTATTCGCTGGCAGCCAGCAGACCGCTCACCAGTAAAGCGCCCACAGACAAAGCCGTGGCGACACTCACAGGGTCTGATGGTATGGCACTGATGCGTTCATTCTTGCCTGGCTTGACATCGGCCCATTCCAGCAGCATGGGCTGTGCGTCCGGAAACTCATCCAGATCATTGCTCCAGAAGTTCGCTTGCGCACCCGGCTCCATCAGCTTGCGGTAGCGCACCACGGTGCTGCGGGCCTGAGCGACGGGCAGCACCAGATCTGCCACGGGCAGATGGTCCTGTGTGGCCACGATGGCATACAGCCCCTGTTGTGGACCCTGCTGTATGCGCCAGGCCACCACAGCAGCCGGTGTGTGCAGGCGGTGGCTGAGCAGGGCTGCAAAACTGTAGACCCGGGTTGGGCGTTTTTCGTCGGAGACGGTTGCATCAAATGCATAAAAACCGGCATACGCATGCGATGGCCGACCCAGTCGAACGCAGTGGCGCACATCCAGTTCGGCCGCCTGCCGCCGGATATCCTTGATCTGCGCGCGCAGGTCCATGCCACTGACAAACTGCCATTGCAGGCCTGCCACCAATGCGCTGCGGCGGTCGCCGAGTATGAGGGCGCTGTTGTCTTTCATGACGTTTTCTCCTTGCGCTCAGACGCTGACTACGCGCAGGAACACGACAAAGTGTTCATGGAATTTGCTCAGCTTGCGTGAGCCGCCGGACCATATCGGCAGTCCTTCTGCCAGGGTGCGCTGTTGTTGTGCCGACAGTTCCCGCGACAGGCCGGTGATCGCCATGACTTCGCCGGGACGCAATGCCACGGTGAACTGGTCTGACAGGGTGCTGGTGTTCGGCGTCTGCACCCGCTGCAGATTGATGCCGCTGCCGGAGGTCACATCAAACAGACCCAGCAGGTCCGACAGGCTGATGCCGAATTTGAGCATCACGGTGTTGTTGTCCAGTACGTGGGGCATCACGGCAAACTGGTCGCCGGTGGTGACCGTATCGGTTCTCAGGCCGGGCAGGCTGGCCACACCGCCCAAGGCACCGGCTGGTGCGGGTACGGTCTCGGACAGATATCCGGTTGAACTCAGGCGGGCCTTGCGTGCCCATTGCCGGTTCAATGCGATGATGGAAACCGGTCTGTGCTGAACGTTACGACCCATCTCGTTCAGTGCGTTGATGATCACGGCCGAACGCAGCGCAAACAGTGGGTCGTTGTATTGCGGCGTGCCGTATAGAGAGGGGTCTTTCTGTGTGAATGATCCGTCTGCCGCGCTGAATGTCACGCTGCCGGCATTGTTGCCTGCCAGCGAGCCGGGAGAGACCACCGAGATTCCGCTGTTTCGCATCAAGCGGCGGTAGAACACGTTCCAGTCGATACCCGCTTCGTTGTCCTGCGCAATGGTGACGGAGTACAGGTCCAGCTGGATGTGGACCTGCTTGAGCATGTTGGCATTTTCTGCGCGGACAAACTCTCGTACCTGCGCCTGCATGTCGCGGCTGGTCCGCACCACCAGACGACCGCTGCCATCGGTCAACCATGCCTGTGAGTCTGGCACGTTGGCAATCAGGTTACGCACCACGCTCAGTATTCCGCTGACCCCTTCCATTTTGCCCTGCTCTGCAATGGTCAGTTGCGTGGTGTTGCGAAAGCCCCGGCCGGCGCCGCCTGCGCCAGACCCGCCGGCCCCTGCGCTGCCGCCGCCGGATGATCCACCGCCGGCAGTACCCATCTGGCCGGTTGTTCCGCTGCCCATGGCGTACTCATAACCACTGGGGTAGGCGGCGAGTTCATACACCTCGGTGGTAAATCGCATGATCACGATGGCATTGTCGCGATACGCCCAGGACAGTCCTAGCCTGTCGGTGAGGTGGTCCAGAAAATCTTTCAGCGTGCCGTTCCATTTCATGTCGATCGAATTGACGCTCAAGGGCACAGCACCGATCACACCAGTCTTGACGGCATCCGCTCCCGCTTCGCTGCGGCTGTCGTCCGATGGGGCTGTTGCACCCAAGGCGGTGCGCTGTGAACGACCCGGAACGGTTGCATCTGCGCTGACAGATGGGTTGGTGGAGGCGTTGGTGGAGGCGTTGGTGGAGGCGGGAGTGATTGCGTCAGGACCCTCCTGTCCATATCCGCGACCGTGGTGGCGTCTGTAAACGTCGGGCTGTATGCGCACCGGAACGCCCACCAGTTGGCTCAGGCGGGCTGCGACGGTGGCCAGATCGGTTTTGCCGGACGGGTCCGCGAAATGAAGGGTGTATTCCTCGGAAAACAGCGTGGGCAAACGATCTTCGGCATTGACAGGCACCAGGGATGAGCCTATCCACGATTTGGCAGTGCGCTTGAGTACCGGCAGGTTCTGCTGCCGCAATGCGCGCGTCTGCGCATCGGCTTGTGTACCGCGCAGACCTTCTGCATCGGTGGGTATCTGCGGTACAACGCGCTGGGCGGCCGCCTGCCCTTGATCCAGCCGGCTGCCGGTTTCTTTCATGACCGGCGGATTGCCGCATGCGGTCAGCAGGGCCAGTGTGGGCAGCGCGAGCCACGTGGCCCGGCCGCGCTTGCCGTCTTTGCTTTTTGTCTTGTAGCGGTTGCTGATGTTCAACTGGGGGTACATCGTGTGTGCTTTCAACGGATCGGAATGGGTAAGAGGTTGGGAGTGAAGGTCGGTCTGCTTGGTGATCTGACATGCGCAGCTGGGGCGCCTGCGCTTACTGGCATTCGTCAGTCTGGTCGCCAAGTCGGGTGATGCGGATTAGGGGCGGGTGGTTGGCATAGACGCACGCCTCCAGCGGATAGGCGGATGACCGGATGCCCGGTGTCGACAGGACCGCCTCAACCGCTTGTTCAAGATTGCCGGTGTAACGCGCATTGGCGCCTATCACAACGTAGCGGTCTGCATCCCAACGCAGCGAATAGCCGGCTTGCTGTGCCCAGCGCTGAAGCGCGCGGTCCAGTCGCATGTCGGCAAGGCGGATGTCCCAGTCACCTGTCCGGGATAATTCAGTGGGGGCAGAGAGGTCCGGTTGCGATCCGGTTACGGTTTGTGCGCTGACATGTAAAGGCAGGCAGCAGAGGGCCGCCCATGCTGCGCAAAGACCGTGCCGCAAAGAGAGAAACATCGAAGACTCCATGAGCGCCCGCAAGCAGGCGCAGAGATGAAAATCCCGATGCTAGGTGGAGTGCGATGCGTGCGTCTGTGCCACATCCAACGCAGGATGTGCAGCGCAGCTTCTTAGTCAGATTTCTGTGGTCAGACTTCTGTCGTGTCGTCCGATTTGTTGTAGACCGCTTTGAGCTCACGCAGTTTGCGATCAATCATTTCCTCGAACTGCAGCGGGGCTGACTCGAGCCCTTTGTCGATCGAGAACAGGCTCAGTTCGATGTGGTTGAGCATGCGAACCATGGCATTCTGTCGGTCAATGAGGGTTTCAAGCAGTTGCTCGACTTTTGAAAGATCCATGGCAGCTCCGTCAACACTGAGGGATAGAAACACCTGATACCTATAACATGAAAATGAAGTGACAACGCAGTTTGCCCGCATCTGTGTTGCGGTTCGTGACTTTTGCTTGCATTTCGGGTATCAATTCAAATGTCATAGCAGCGACAATCAAGTGCATGCATCGCGGTCAGGCGCAGGCTAGTCCAACCGCGGAAGACATCGGACACTGACGCATGAGGAGGGCAAAATGACAGCAACAATGACGGGGACGTCACGGCCGACCCACCACCAGGATCACTGGGGCGCCCATGCCGACGGGCAGGGCCGGGTCCGGCTTGAGCTGCACGATGATGCCGGACATGAAATCCGGGTGACCGTGACGGTGGCCGAGGCACTCAGCCTGATGGATGCCATCGGTCGGGCCTGCAAGAAGGCACGGGCTGAATCACAGGAGGGCTGAGGCCTACCTGACGGATTTCGTGCAAAATCGAACTTTTGTGCCTTTTTGGTTACTCAACCTGAAGGGGGTGGTGTCCGGGCGCCGTGTCTGTCATAAGGCAATGGCATGCGTTGACATCGCACGCGACTGTAACAAGCCGCTTTGAACAACATCCGTTATCCGATCTGATCAGGGGTCTGCCACCTTGAATGCCATTCTTTCCTCCCGTTATCTGGGACTGCTCACCACCTCACTGCTGCTGGGATTCGTTGCCACGGTTTACATCCTGCGCGGGGGCAGCGACTCGACACTGCAGTCGACTCAGTCGTTTGCGTCTGCGCGCCTGCAGTCAGCACCGCATTTCCGCGTGGTCACAGACCCGGTTGAGCTGGCCCAGCTGTCTACCAGTGGCAGTGCGATACCGGGTACCGTGGCCGATGTCGCGCCCGGACAGGGGCTGGCTGATGCCAGTGCGGACGCAGCTCCGCCGGACGCAGCGGATCGCGCTGTCGGCCGCAACCTCGAAAGCGGCGGCAATCCATCGCTGACAAACGACCCCGCCTCGGCTGCTCCGGCCTCCATGGGTATCGCCGGTGGGGCTGCGCAGGCTGATGCGGACCCTGCCATTCAAGAGTTGAAAGATCTGGGTATGGCCAAGCTTATGGCGCCGGGCTCTAACTGGTACACCCTGCAGACCGCCTATGTGCCGGCAGAAGACATCAATCTGCTCAAGCGCCGCATCCTTGAGGCGTCCAACGCCCTTGGCAGCCGGGAAGGCCTGTTTCTCTACACGACCGAACGCAACGGCAAGACTTTTTATGGTCTTTGTGCCCGTCGCTTTGATACCGGTGGCGCGGCCAAATCCTTCAAGGGCAAGCTGGATCACAAATTGGGCTATCCATCCCAGCTGCGCAGCAAAAACGGTTTGCAAAAGGAGATGGGTTTCTGAGATGGCTTGCTGCGGGTATGCCAAGCAGCTTGGTGTGTTAAAAAGGTTTTCCGGATCGGGTCGGTTTCGGCCGGTTTTCAGCTACTTTGCAAGCGTTTTACTTTCTTTTGCCCTTCGCATGCTGAATTACCCGCATTAACCCTGACATTTCGTCTGACAACAAATCCCCTCTGCCTTTAATCTATACGGTATGGAGAATGGGGAGAAATGTCATGCATCCGTGGCTGGCCGACCAGCTGATCCGTCACTTTGGATCCAGCGATATCAGCAAAATTGCGCCCGACGCAAAGTGGGTCGACTTTCTGGACGAAGTCTGCGAAACCTATGAAGATGATGAGGCTCAGCGCCAGACGATCGCAAGTCAGCTGTCTGAGCGAAATGATTTGCTGGCTAGTGAGCTGAAAGAGCGTCTGTCCACCGAGCGTCTGCTGCAGAAAGAAAAAGCGGAGCAGGACGCGCTCATCAAGAAGCTCGAGGAAGCCCACAATCAGTTGCTGCAATCCGAAAAAATGGCGTCCATCGGTCAGTTGGCCGCCGGCGTTGCCCACGAAATCAACAACCCCATCGGTTTCGTCAGTTCTAACCTCACATCACTGCGCGACTATGTGAACGACATGCTCCGTGTGGTGGCGGGATTTGAAGCGGCGCTGGAAGATCCCTCGAAAAAGCCGGCCGTGCAAAAGATCATCCAGGAAGTGGATCTGGAGTTTCTCAAAGAAGACGTGATGACGCTGATGAGCGAGTGCCAGGATGGCATTCAGCGTGTGCGGCAGATCGTGCAGGATCTCAAAGATTTCTCCCACGTTGACCACGGTGAATGGGTGGTATCCGATATCCATAAAGGTCTTGAGTCGACGCTGAACATCGTCAACAACGAAATCAAGTACAAGGCCACGGTCGAACGTCATTTCGGCAAGATTCCCGAGATCCCCTGCATCGGTTCCCAGCTCAACCAGGTGTTCATGAACCTGCTGGTCAATGCGGCCCATGCCATTCCCGACAAAGGGATCATCACGGTCACCACCGGTCATGAAAACGGCTGGGTGTGGGTAGAGGTGGCCGATACCGGCAGTGGCATCGCACCGGACAACCTCAAGCGCATCTT
>SXZD01000139.1 GCA_005788065.1 Burkholderiales bacterium | reverse complement strand
TCGGCGAGCTCGGTGAAGACGTGCGCGTATTCCGCAATGACGCCATTACCCTGGCGCAAATCGAAGCGCTCAACCCCGATGCCATCTGCATCTCGCCCGGGCCTTGTGCTCCCGCCCAAGCGGGTGTGTCGGTGCCGGTCATCCAGCATTTCCTGGGCAAAAAGCCAATCCTCGGGGTCTGTCTCGGGCATCAGGCCATCGGCGAGGCTTTGGGTGGTCGCATTGTGCGCGCCAAAACCATCATGCATGGCAAAACTTCACCGGTTACCCACACCAACGCGGGCGTCTTCAAGGGCTTGCCCAATCCGCTGACCTGCATCCGCTACCATTCGCTGGCCATCGAGCGCGCCACGCTGCCGGCAGATCTTGAAGTCACGGCAGAAACAGCAGACGGAGAGATCATGGGCGTGCGCCACAAAAAGCATCTGCTGGAGGGTGTGCAGTTTCACCCTGAGTCCATACTGTCCGAGCGCGGGCACGACCTGCTGCGCAACTTTTTGAATCAGATTCCCAAAGCCGTAACGGCTTGATTGACCAGATCGTCTGCCATGTCCATCACCTTCAGCGCTGCCCTGCAGCGCCTCATTGATAAGTCTGACCTCACGCACGCTGAAATGTCAGCCGTTTTCGGGCAACTCATGCGGGGTGAGCTTACGCCCGCCCAGATTGCCGGCTTCGCTGTGGCGCTTCGTGCCAAAGGCGAAACAGTGGACGAAGTCGCCGCTGCTGCGGGAGTGATGCGCGAACTGGTAACCCCCGTCACCTTGCCCGCTACTCATGCCGACAAATTGGTCGACCTGTGCGGCACCGGGGGAGATGGCGCCCATACGTTCAACATTTCCACTGCAGCCATGTTTGTAGCGGCCGGTGCCGGGGTTACGGTTGCCAAGCACGGCGGGCGCAGTGTGTCCTCGTCCTCGGGCAGTGCAGACGTGCTGGAGGCGGCGGGGGCCAATATCAATCTGAAGCCCGAGCAGGTGGCCCAGTGCATTCAAACCTGCGGTATCGGTTTCATGTTTGCGCCCAATCACCACGGTGCCATGAAACATGCCGCTCCGGTTCGCCGCGAACTCGGTGTGCGCACCGTATTCAACATACTGGGGCCTCTGACCAACCCCGCCGCTGCCAAACGGCAGGTCATGGGGGTTTTCCGGAAGGATTTCACCCGGCTGCAGGCCGAAGTCCTGCAGAAATTGGGCAGCACCCATGTCATGGTCGTGCATGGGCATGGCGGCATGGACGAAATGACGCTTTCGGGCCCCACTCATGTGGCCGAATTGAAGAACGGTGTGGTGACCGAATATGAGGTCACGCCTGAGTCTGTCGGTCTGCAGACCCAACGGCACGACAGCATGAAAGTACAAAGCGCAGCAGATTCGCTGACTATCATCCGTCAGGTGCTGCAGAATCAGCCCGGCGCTGCACGCGATATCGTGCTGCTCAATGCGGGTGCCGCCATTTATGTAGGCGGGTTGACGGAAACGCTGAAAGAGGGTGTGGAGAAGGCACGGATATCCATCGAGTCAGGTGTAGCTGTACGCTCATTTGAGAGGTACTTGAGCGTAAGCTCGAGTGCGACCTGAGCTACCCTCCGATTAAACTGGCCGCTCGTCACTCGTCACTTCCAACACGCCCATGCCCAACATCCTCGACACCATCATTGCCACCAAACGCGAAGAAGTCGCCGCCGGTCGAAAGTTGCACAGCGAATCGGCGCTGCGCGAGCTGGCGCAAGGCCAATCCGCTCCGCGAGGTTTTGCCGCCGCCCTGCAGTCGGCTGTCAAACAGGGTCGCGCCGGTGTGATTGCAGAAATCAAGAAGGCCAGCCCCAGCAAGGGTGTCCTGCGTGACAACTTTGTTCCAGCCGAAATTGCCGCATCGTATGAGCAGGGCGGGGCGTCTTGCCTGTCCGTGCTCACCGATGAGAAGTATTTTCAGGGGCACAACGATTATCTGCAGCAGGCGCGTGCCGCCTGCAGTCTGCCGGTCATCCGCAAAGATTTCATCATCGACACCTTTCAGGTGCTGCAAGCACGCGCCATCGGGGCTGACGCCATCCTGCTCATCGTCTCTGCGCTGAGTCTGCAGCAGATGCAGGAACTGGAAGCGTGTGCGAACGAATTGGGGCTGGACGTGCTGGTGGAGGTGCATGATGCGGCTGAGATGGATCAGGCCTTGCAGCTCAAGACCCCGTTGGTGGGTGTGAACAACCGCAACCTCAAAACCTTCGACGTTTCGCTGCACACAACACTTGATCTCAAGAGTCGAGTCGACGCAGGCCAATTGCTGGTGACCGAGAGCGGTATTTCAAGCCGTGAAGACGTTCAACTGATGCGCTCCAATGGCATTCACGCATTTTTGGTGGGTGAGGCTTTCATGCGGGCAGACGATCCGGGACAGGCGTTGGGCCAATTGTTCAGATAATCAGGCAGTCAACAGATCAGTCCGGGCTGAACTTAACTCGCTTTTGGCTGTCAGTATTATGACTACCCGGCATGGGTAGTCACCCTCAGAGCTCTGGTTTTATCGCGGTTTTTGTAACACTTGTGTCAATTGGCAAGGTTTTTAGCTCAACAATCCGGGTGTTTGCGGACTGAGCCTGCGCGGTTTATTTCAAATCATTGCTGGGGTTTCACTTTGGGGCAGTTCCGCCGCGCGATGTCAGTACATGTTCCAGAGGGTGCATGAAGACTGGATTTGTGGTCTTGCATTGCTAAATGACATAGGTTTCATACGTTTACAGCGCTCTCATTCCACTTTCTGACTGTCCTTTATCGGTCGTCTCCCCGAAAGTTCCTGTCAATTGTTTCAAAACGTCAAATTCTTTTCATTTGACCCTTTCAACAACGGGGTGTTTTTCCCCCTATTTGACGATTTGAAAACAAGCCTGCGTTTCTACACTGTGATCATTGTGTCTTTCCCCTCATAAGAGGGGCAGACATCTGATTCCGGCGCTGCCGGCATTTCTTTTTCAGGATGGTCACATGCCTCACATTTCAAAGACCGCAGCAAAACAGATCCTGCGAACGCTCCTGTCCCACCAGGCAGGTCAACAACTTCACAGCCGTCTGGCTGTGCTGGCGCTGCTTTTCGGTTCCGTATGGGTCGAATCGGCAATGGCTGGCGAAAGCGACGCAGCAGCCGACGGCGGTTTGAAACTGAATGCTGCCGATCGCAAAGCGCTGTCTGATCTGCGCGATCAGTTGGCGACAGAGCTGTCTGCTGCTGAAGTCGCATCCGTCTTGAATGCGGTGAGTCAAGTGGCCGACGATCAGATTCAGTTTGTCGCCGAGTCGCTGGCTGTCCAGCCTGCCAACGATCTGTCGGCTCTGCAGGCTTGGTTGCAGGCTCAGGTTGAGGCAGCAGAAGCGCTGCTGGCGCAATCTGCTGAGGGCGCTGACCAATTGTTTGCGGATGATGAAGTCCGCAAGGCGATCGAGTCCGAGTTCGGTGGTGCTGAAGGCACTGAAAAGGCTGCGGAAGCCGCTTCCAAAGTAACGGTCGAAACTGCACCCGCAGGCGCGGCTGCCGCCGGGGAGAGCCTGGGTATTGCTCCCGCATTTGCACTCGGTCCTGTGTTGGGCGGAGCTGCGGTGGCTGGTGCAGTCGCAGTCGCTGCCGGTGGCGGAGGTGGAGGTGGTGGCGGTACCACGACGGGTGGCACAGGCGGTACGGGTGGTGGCACAGGCGGTACAACAACCGTTAACGGTCTTGCTGTTGACGGGTATCTGCAGGGTTCCACGGTTTCCGTGCGCAACGCGGACGGTTCGCTCACCCAGGTCGGTACAACCAACGCCCAAGGTCAATTTGTAGGTTTGGACAACACCCTGGGTCTAAAGCTGACAACCGCGCAGGCGGGGCTGACGATTGTTGTAACTGGCGGTACCGACGCGAGCACGGGCCGGCCTTTTGAAGGCACGCTGTCTGCGCCTGCAGGTTCAACGGTGGTGACACCGCTGACCACAGTCGTTGTGAGCCTCTTGCAGGCCAATCCGTCGCTCGACGTGAGTGAGGCCGTACAACTGCTCAAAGCGCGTCTGAACTTGCCCGACGCAGTGGATCTTCTCAATCTTGATCCGATTGCAGCGTTCAGCGACGGTGGTGATGACGCAGCCATGGCCCTGGAGGTTTACCAGAAGGGTCTGGCCATCATGGCATTTGCTGCGCGCCTGGATCAGGATAGTGCGCTGGTTGATTTTGATGCAGCCCTCGAGCGTGCAATCGCGTCCCTGGTGGATGACCTTATCGATGCCTTCGAGAATGCTGGTGGTGATTTCAATGCCATTACAGCGGCTGCAGATCCGGCTGCGTTGGCCAACCTGTTCGCAGCCGCTCTGGCCGGTTTGTCGGACGTGAATGCCGCCGCATTGCTGAACTTTATCATCGCAGATATCGGCACCATTGATGGTGCAACGGATTTGGATGGTTCGGATTCTGCGCGCAACGAGGTCGAGACGGATGAAGTTGACACCGACGGTGGTGATAACGGC
>SXZD01000138.1 GCA_005788065.1 Burkholderiales bacterium | reverse complement strand
GTGGGCGACATGGGCATGTTCAGGTTGACCGGCACGTCGCGCCAGCCCAGCACCTGCTGTCCTTCAGCCTTCACTGCACGCTCGATTTCCTGTTCACAGGCCAGGCGGGATGCGTTTTCTTTGGGCAGGAAGACCATGCCCACGCCGTATTCGCCCACCGGCGGCAGGTCCACGCCCTGCTTTTTCATTTCGTCACGGAAAAACGCGTCGGGGATTTGAATGAGGATACCGGCACCGTCGCCCATCAGCGCGTCTGCGCCCACGGCGCCGCGGTGGTCGAGGTTTTCGAGGATGAGCAGGCCGCTCTTGATGATGTCGTGCGTTTTCTTGCCCTTGATGTGGGCCACAAAACCGACACCGCAGGCGTCGTGTTCGTTGGCGGCGGAATAGAGACCGTGTTGTTCGGCCTGCGCGCGAATGTCTTGCATGGCTGCTCCTTGAATCAGAACCGGTGAATTTACTCCTGTCCATGTTCGATGCCAAGCATTTTAAACCGGGTCTGTCCCTATTTAATCCGATTGGGCATTTTGCGGACGCAACAATTGGGGACACATCAATTTTTTGTGCACCGGGGTGGGGCGTGGCGAGACGGCATGGGCGCACTCAATCGCGCTTGACTCCAAAAGTGCATCGCCGCCGACATCGTTGACTATTTGAAGACACCTGAGGACATCGCCGAATACTTGAACCAGGTCATGGCCGATGGAGATGCAGACGAGCTGACTTCGGCACTGGGACACATTGCCCGTCTGCACGGCATGACGAAAATTGCCAACGACAGCGGCGTGGGCCGGGAATCACTCTACAAGGCGCTGAAAACCGGTTCGCAACCCCGGTTTGACACGGTGCAACGGGTTTTCAAAGCGCTGCAGATCCGTTTGGTCGCCGTGGCTGAGAAAGACACCAGCACGGCCAGGCAGGACACATTGTCGCAACAGGTATAACCACAGCGCAGCCCGCAGGAAAGCCTATAATCAGCGCATCAATTTACAAGCAAAGCCATTCGTGAGCACCTACGTCGTCGGCGACCTGCAAGGTTGCCTCACCCCGCTGAAAGACCTGCTGGAGCGCATGTGCTTCAACCCGCAGACAGACCGGCTGTGGCTAACAGGCGATCTGGTCAACCGCGGCCCCGAATCGCTGGACACGCTGCGCTTTCTGATGAGCCTTGGCGACACGGTTCGCTGCGTACTGGGCAACCATGACTTGCACCTGCTGGCAGCCGCCGCCGGCCATGGCCGCAAACACAAAAGCGACACCATTGCCGACATTCTGGAAGCGCCGGACAAAGACGCTCTGATCGACTGGCTACGCACGCGTCCACTGGCATACTCTGACGATGCATTCCCGGACGTCATCATGGTTCATGCCGGCTTGCTGCCCCAATGGAGTGCAAAAAAGGCGCTGAAACTTGCAGCCGAAGTAGAGGCGGTTTTGCAAGGCGATGACTGGCAACATTTCATGGCGGTGCTGTATGGCAACCAACCGGACGCATGGAATGACGAACTCGAAGGCCACGACCGTCTGCGCATCATTGTGAATGCGCTGACACGCCTGCGTTTTTGTACGCAGGAAGGCGTGATGGATTTCAAGATCAAGGACAATGCCAAATCTGCCCCGCCCGGCTATGTGCCGTGGTTTGAAGTGCATGGACGCAAAAGTGCACGCTCGCGGGTGCTGTTCGGGCACTGGTCCACGTTGGGCTTGATGGTACGAGACGACCTGTGCGGACTGGATACCGGATGCGTGTGGGGCGGGCGGCTGACCGGGCTTCGACTGGAAGACGGCGAATTGTTCAGCACGCCGTGCGTTGCCATGTTGCCGACTGGAGATCAGGCGTAAATGATTTGTCGTAAATGACCTGCTTGTTGCAAGTTTGCGTTCAACCATTCATCACCATGAACAACAGGCTCACATATTGAGCCACTAAAACAGACCGCTGGAGACACAGCCTATGTGGCCATTTCGCGCTTTCAGATTCATTCTGCATATCCTGCTCGGTCTGCTGATCGTGTTGCTGTTGTTTCCGCTGCTCAATGAAACGGGTCGCATCAATGTGGAGCGCTGGTATTCGCGCAAGCTTCTCAATCTGTTTCGCATCACACCGGTATTGAAAGGCACGTGGCAAGAAACGCCCGCCCTATTGGTTTTGAACCATGTTTCATGGCTCGATATTTTCGCGGTCAACAGCCAGTCGCCAAGCATCTTCATCGCCAAATCGGAGATTGCAACGTGGCCGCTGGCAGGCAAACTGGTAGCTGGCGCTGGCACCATTTTCATTGAGCGCGGCAGGCGGCATGCCGTGCACAAGGTGATCAAGGATGCTGAAGCCCGCATTCGCGCAGGCCGCCAGGTGGCTGTGTGTCCGGAAGGAACGACAACAGACGGCACCGGCGTTGCGCCCTTTCACTCCAACATGCTGCAGGCAGCCGTCAATGCGGGTGTTCCGCTGATTCCGGTGGCATTGCGATACACGGATGAGACCGGTGCGCTCAGTACGGACCCCGCGTTTGTCGGAGAGCAGACCATGGCGCAGAACGTCATGCTGCTGTGGAAATCACCGCGACGCTACACGGTGACTCTGGTACCGTGCGAGCCGATTTATCACCCCGAGTGGACACGGCATCACTATGCAGAGGCGTGTCGGGACGCCATTTTGCAGCGGCTTGATGAGTTGGCGGGGTAGCGGCTCCGGACAGCGCGCTAACTATCGATTGGTGCGTAGTTTTGGCGCACTCTGAGCGTCTTGGGCGTCCGTCGTTGCTCCGGCGGTTCTCCCGGCTCATTTTCTGCGTCTTTGTGCTCGCGCCCTCCTCGCCCCGACTGCGCGGGGCCTCGGGTACGGTCGCTTCACAGTCGCGCAGTAAAATGCCCGGATGCGATCCGGCGGAGTCAACTTCCAAACACCCTCTGACAGATAGGCGCATGTTCGCGTCGCACTGCGGGCGAGCCCGACCGACCCCGCACCAGATGACACCGCCGCACTCCTGCGTTCGCATGCGAACGCGAGTGCAAGGGGCCAAGTTGTCGCTTGTCGACGACTTGGACGAATCTTTGGGTAACAACCCCGCTTTCTGTTGGGGGCAGGCGCTCGGATACCGCCGTACTGCAATGCCGCCGAAGCAGCGACATCCCCGGGCAGCCTCCAAAAACCAATGCACCGCCACGCGCTCTACCATGGGGGATGGGGAGTTGCCGCTTCGGGTAGTGGGAGCATGTCAGCCAAAAACCTACAGTGTGTCCATCGCGCAGACAAACAGCGCACCAGACAAACTCACTGAAAGGTAAACACCATGAACAACGTCGCTCTCTCCACCATCGCCCTGGGCCTCGCACTCGCATTTGGCAACGGCGCTCACGCAGCCACCGGCAGCATCAACGGCTGGGGCAAGGCATACGCCACCGCCGCTGCAGCCAGCCAACAAGCCAACGTCGATGCATCGGCTCAGGCATCTGCAACAGCCACCGTCAGCAACAGCGCATCCAACGGCATGAACAGCGCCAAGGATCGTATGGCCGCCGGCCAAGCCGAAGGTCAGGCACGTCTGACTGCCGCTGCCGAACAGGGTAAAGCCACTATCGCTTCCGCAGTCGCTCAAGGCCAGGCTCGTGCGGAGCAAGCCAAGGCCGCAGTGAACGCAGCTGTTGAACAATCCAAAGTCATGGTAGCCAGCACCTCCGACAAAGCGCGCAGCAGCCTGAGCGCAGCAGCCGACAAGGGCAAGAGCGAAATGGAAAAAGGCAGCCAGCGCGGTGAAGAAAGCCGTGGCAATATGCCCCGCGCTGATGTCAGCGGTTCATTCACAGCGGACGCAGCAGCATCAGCAGGACGCAGCATCAGCGCCAACGGTCGTGCCGGCGCAGAACTGGTTGCACGTGTTGGCCGCGCAGCCCCGCCGCAAGACATGAACCGCGGTGAAGCTCCGAAAGCAGAGGCACCCAAGACAGAGGCTCCAAAGGCCGAAGCACCGAAGTCTGAAACCCCCAAATCGCAAACACCTGATGCAGGCGCACCGACTGCACAAAATCCGAATGCTCCCGCTGACGGCAATACAGCAGGCAATGCGGGTCAGGACGCAGGCAAAGTGGCCGATTCCAGTTCCAAGCGTGCACGTGGACCCAACCTTGGCGAAGGCGCTTACTTGCAGCAACCCAGTGCGCCCCAAAGTAACGGTGCCAACGTGAACGCCAGCGTGTCTGTGTCGGCCAGCGCATCGGTCAATGCTGGCGAGCGTCCGATGTTTGATCGCTCTGCCCGCTTCGATCGTCCTGAAGTGGCGATACTTGAGCGCCCGAACTTCAGCCGTCCCGAAGTGCTGCGCGCCGTGCTGCGTTGATCGGCCGCAAGACACCGTCGCATTATCCGCAGGGTATCGCAGTATCTGATGCTTGATTGCAGAGAGGCCCTACGGGGCCTTTTTGCATTAAGCTCGTTTACCGTTTGCGGCCGTAGATGCTTTCAGGATGCATGAGTTGGGGCGACTGTCTTTTTCGTGCGTCAGTCGTCAGGCTTGGCTGCCCGCCTGATACGCCACCACCCCACCCACCAGCGACATGCGGTTTTGACCGATCAGCGTATAGCCTACATACGGTGTGTGTTTGCCCTGGCTGTTGAGCGTTTCAGGTTTGACCACCCAGTCCGCTTTGGGGTCAAAAATACAGATGTCAGCAGACCGACCCGGTCGCAGATCACCGACCGGGCAACCCAGAATGGATGCGGGTTTGTGCGTCAGCAGTGCCAGGGCTTTGTCCAAGCCCACCCGAGATTCATCCGCCCACTTGAGCACCAGCGGCAACAGGAGTTCCAAACCGGTGGCACCTGGCTCAGCTTCGCCAAATGGCAACAGTTTTGCATCGTCGTCTACCGGCGTGTGATCTGAACAGATGGCGTCGATGGTGCCATCGGCGAGTGCTTCGCGGATGGCGTCTCGGTCCCGACCCTCGCGAAACGGAGGACTGACACGTGCATTGGGGTCGAAGAAACCGATATCCAGATCAATGAGGTGAATGTGATGAACCGCCACGTCGCAGGTAATGGGCAAACCCTCCCGCTTGGCCTGTCGCACCAGTTCAATGCCCTTCGCAGACGATAGCCTGCACAGGTGCACACGTGTGCCCGTTGAACGCACCAGTTCAAACAGGGTCATCAGTGCAATGGTTTCGGCCATGACAGGCACACCCGAAAGACCCATGCGCGATGCATATGCGCCACTGTGTGCGACACCGCCCTTGCCCAGATAGGCGTCCTGCGGGCGCAGATGCACAGTAAGACCGAAGGTCTTGGCATATTGCAACGCTCGCAGCAGAACCTGAGTATTGGTCACCGTCATGTCCGCTTGAGAAAAACCGACACAACCCGCCTCTGCCAGTTCAGCCATCTCGGTAATGACCTCACCACCCAGCCCCTTGGTCAAGGCACCCAGCGGAAACACATGCGCTTGATTGAGTTGTCTCGCGCGATGTTTCAGCATTTCAACCAGTGCAGGCTCGTCCAGCACGGGGTCTGTGTCGGGCGGGCAAGCCAGTGCGGTGACACCACCGGAAACAGCCGCCAACATTTCGGATTCGAGCGTGGCGCGGTACTCGTAACCGGGTTCGCGCAAGCGCGCAGACAGGTCGACCAGACCCGGCGCGACGATGAGACCCTTGGCGTCGATGGTCTGATCGGCTGCAAAACCGTCACCAACCTGCCCCACCGCCACAACGCGACCAGCGGCAATGGCCAGATCGCCCACCGCGTTGATGTTCTGCAGGGGGTCGATGATGTGACCACCCTTGATGAGAATTCGCATGCTCATTTATTTTCCTGCCCGAGTAGATGCCAGCACACTCATCACCGCCATCCGGACTGCAATGCCGAAGGTGACCTGACTGAGAATGACGGAACGAGGCCCATCGGCCACCGCCGAGTCGATTTCAACTCCGCGGTTCATGGGCCCGGGGTGCATGACAATCGCATCCGGTTTGGCCACCGCCAGTTTGTCTTCAGTCAGACCATAGTGCTTGTAAAACTCTTGCGCTGACGGAATGAGCGCACCTTTCATGCGCTCGTGCTGGAGACGCAGCATCATGATGACGTCCACGTCCTGCAACCCCGCTTTCATGTCGGTATAGCTGCTCACACCCAACGACTCGAGGTGCGAAGGCAGGAGCGTCTGCGGACCAATGGCACGGATCTCGGGCACACCCAAGGTGCTGAGCGCATGAATGTCGGACCGTGCGACGCGGCTGTGCAAAATGTCGCCGACGATGGCCACGCGCAGATTGGTGAAGTCTTTTTTGTAATGCCGGATGGTGTACATGTCCAGCAGGCCCTGCGTGGGGTGGGCATGACGACCGTCGCCGGCGTTGATGACGCTGACCTGCCCGTCGCGTGTGCGATTCAGGTGTTGCGCGATGAATGTCGGCGCTCCACTTTCCGAATGACGCACAACAAACATGTCGGCATTCATGGCCGCCAGGTTGTCGATAGTGTCCAGCAAGGATTCGCCTTTGCTGGTGGACGACGCATTGATGTTGAGATTGACCACGTCAGCCGACAGACGCTTGGCTGCAATCTCAAACGTAGTGCGCGTGCGGGTGGAGTTTTCAAAAAACAGGTTGAACACCGAATGCCCGCGCAGCAGCGGAACCGCCTTGACCTCGCGGTCAGCCAGCGAGACGAAGGGCACGGCCGTGTCCAGTATGTGGTGGATCATGGCGCGGGACAGGCCTTCTATCGTCAGTAGGTGACGCAGTTGGCCGTTGCGATCCAGTTGCGGATTATGCATGCCGGGTTTCCAGTGTCAGTTGAAAACTGCCGTTGTCGTCACGGCTCAGAACAAAACTTTGCTCGGGCGCCAGTGCCAACGCCTGCCCCATGAAAGAGGCGGTAATGGGCAACTCGCGACCACCCCGGTCCAGCAGCACGGCCAGATCGATGCGCGCAGGGCGGCCATAATCAAAAATATGGTTAATGATGGCCCGCGTGGTGCGCCCGGTGTAGAGCACGTCATCAACGATGAGGATATTCATTCCGTTGACGTCGAACGGGACGTCGGCCGGGTGTGGTGCTGATTTCATGCCGCGCGAGGAAAAGTCGTCTCGGTATAGCGCGCTGTCGAGAAAACCGCAGGGCACCGGCAACTGCAGGTCGCGATGCAGACGCTCGGCGATCCAGGCGCCTCCACTGTGTACACCGATGAGCGCAAGCGATGAACGGTCTGGATACGCAGCAGCCACTTCGTGGCGCAGGCGGGCATAGAGGGCTTCGGGGTCGGGCAGTCTCATGATGTCGAACTTTGCTGCGAAAAAAACTGTTCGAGAATGATACACGCAGCGACGTCATCTACCTGCTTGCGTGTCACCCTGCTGGAGGCCTCAACCGAGGTATAACGCTCATCCACACAAAAAACCGGCTTGGCAAATCGCCCTTCCAGTTGTCGCGAAAATTTTTCACAACGCAGTGTCATCTCATGTGGCGCACCATCTGGGTGACGCGGAACGCCCACCACCAGGGCGTCGGGCTGCCACTGCTTGATGAAATCTGCGATGCGGGAAAAGCGTGTGGCATTGTCCGGCGCTTGAATGATACCGAGACTCTGGGCACTGCCTGTCAAACTGTTGCCCACGGCAACACCGATCCGGACTTCACCGAAATCGAAAGCAAGACAGATGGCTGGACGCAAGGCGGGAGCCTGCGTCACGCGTGGCCCGCCGTTGAAGACAGGCGACCGGGGTCGAAACCGAGAAGGCTGAAAGCGGCCTCGAATCGGCGTTCAACCGGCGTATGGAAGAGAATGTCGCTGCTGGCTTTGACCGTCAGCCAGGCATTGTCCGCAATCTCATGCTCCAATTGCCCGGCAGCCCAACCGGCATAGCCCAAAGTGATGAGCCAGTCGCGCGGACCTCGGCCGTCTGCCAAGGCTTCGAGCACGTCCTTGCTGGTGGTCAGCGCGACATCTGAACCAATCTTGAGCGTTGAATTCCATTCACGGGTTGGCGTGTGCAAAACGAACCCACGATCTGACTGAACCGGACCGCCATACAGCACCTTGCGCTCGCCCTCTACAGCAATTTCAAGCTTGAGGTCAATGCGGTCAAAAAGGTTTGACACGAGAATCTCGGTATCGCGGTTGACCACCAGACCGAGGGCGCCACGCTCGTTGTGTTCGCACAGGTAAATGACGGTGCCGTGAAAATTGGGGTCAAGCATATTGGGCATGGCAATCAGGAAGTGATTGGCCAGGCTTGGGAAACGGCTATCGGGTGATTCTGTTTCGTACTGCATGTTGAAATTTTAATCCTGCGACAAGGGCACGTCTATGGCTGAAAACCCGATTTTTGGGGCGGTCTTTGTCAGACACATCGCCCCCCAATGAGACTTATCCCGCTTTCCCCCAAGAGTCTTTGAGTGTGGTGATACGGTTGAATACCGCCCCATCCGCACCATGGTCGCGCCGATCAGCCACAAAGTAACCGTGTCGTTCGAACTGATAACGCGCATCGGGTGCGGCCTGTGCCAAACCCGGCTCGAGCATGGCGGAAACCACCTGAACCGAATCAGGGTTGAGCACAGTCAAAAAGTCGCGTCCGCCGGCATCTGGATGCGCTTCGGAGAACAAGCGGTCGTAGAGGCGAACCTGCGCCTTGACGGCCGCTTTTTCGCTGACCCAGTGGATGTTGCCCTTGACCTTGTAGGTGTCTGCACCCGGCGTACCCGATTTGCTATCGAGAAACACATTGGCATGCACGACGACAACCTCGCCGTCCGGCGCACGGTCAAAGCCCGTGCACTCGATCACATAACCGTAGCGCAGACGCACCTTGTTGCCAGGGAACAAGCGGAAAAATCCTTTGACAGGCTCTATCATGAAGTCATCTGCCTCGATCCACAGGTTCTTGTGGATGGGGAAGTGACGCACACCACGTTCAGGATGATGCGGATGCACCGGAGCACTGCAGTCGTCCTGCCAGTCGTCCGGCACATTATCCAGGACCAGTTTCAGCGGTTTGAGTACAGCCACCGCACGGTCGGCACGACCATCGAGATCGTCGCGCAGCGCGCCCTCCAGGGTGCTGTAGTCAATCCACGAATCGGATTTGGAAACACCGATACGCTCGCAGAAAAGTTGTATGGACTCTGGCGTGTAACCACGCCGCCGCAGGCCCACAATCGTCGGCATGCGTGGGTCATCCCAACCGTCAACGCGCTTCTCAGCCACCAGTTGCTGCAGCTTGCGTTTGCTCGTGACCACATAGGTCAGGTTAAGTCGCGCAAACTCGATCTGCTTGGGCAAGGGCTTTGCAAAAAAACCGCCAATGGTTTTGCCGTCGGCGTCTGAACACGTTTCAGCCAGACGCTGCAGCAGCCAGTCATAAAACGGCCGCTGGTCTTCAAATTCGAGCGTGCAGATGGAATGGGTGATTTTTTCCAGCGCATCTTCGATGGGATGGGCAAACGTGTACATGGGGTATACACACCATGCGTCGCCCGTGCGGTGATGATGCGCAAAACGGATACGGTAGATGGCAGGGTCGCGCAAATTGATGTTGGGGCTACCCATGTCGATGCGCGCACGCAGCACCATGCTGCCCTCGGGGTGCTGTCCTGCCCGCATTTCGCGGAACAGTCGCAGACTGTCAGCCGCAGGGCGATCGCGCCATGGCGAATTTTTGCCGACCTCGGTCAGCGTACCCCGGTTGGCACGCATTTCTTCAGCCGTCTGCTGGTCTACATAGGCATGCCCCGCCTGGATGAGATATTCGGCACAGGCATACATGACGTCAAAATAATCGCTGGCATGGTAGAGATTGCTCTCGACCTTGCCGGTCTCACTGGCGCCGACGCCATGCTCCCAGCCAAAACCCAGCCACTGGACGGCATCCAGAATGGAATCTGCGAACTCCTGGCTTTCTTTTTCGGGGTTGGTGTCGTCGAAACGCATATGGCAAACGCCACCAAAGTCGCGCGCCAGACCAAAATTCAGACAAATGGACTTGGCATGCCCCACATGCAGATAGCCATTGGGCTCAGGCGGGAAGCGGGTACGGATACGCGCCGGGTCTTCGGGCGACTGCGCATGCGTGGCGGCCACACCGGGCTGCCCGGACCACGGACGGTGCGCGTAATCAGGCGATGCCACGTCACTGGCGACGATGGCTCTTAGAAAATTGGAATTCGAAGCATCGGCAATAATGCCGGCTTCGGATGGCGGAGGCTTGCGGTGGTCTGACATCGGGATGTTCTGGGAGACAACCCCCCGATGGTAACAAATCAGAGCCGCCGGGGGATGCGGCGGCTTGATGTTTCAACGCCCGGAGGGGCCGTTGACGTACCCGTTATGACTGAAAAACCGGAAAACAGGTGTTTCAGTGGACGCGGTACTTGGCAAACGGGCGATACGCCTCGGAAATGCTCTGCTTTTGGCAGGCTTGGTCGAATTGCTGAGCGATACGATTGGGCAACTCGAACAGGCTGCCATCGGGGCCGCGACGCACCACAAAGCTGCGAACTACATCTGAGAAAGGGCGATTGACGTTCATGGTAAACAACCGTTTTTAGAGAACTATGCCCCAATAACGAGCCCTGCCGCACTTTCGTTGACAGGGTTGACGTCTTTTTTAGAACAATTCTTCAACAATTGTTACATATTGGCGCAAAACGCCCTTTCTGCAGAACAACGTCGAAACCCGTGTCAGGCGCTTGTGAGCAAGGGGGTGCTTTGTGCCGGCATGCGACAGAACGCAAAATCCAGTTCGGGACGGCGACCGCTGACGATATCGGCAATCGCACGGCCCGAACCGCAGGAATGCGTCCAACCCAATGTGCCATGACCGGTGTTCAGATACAGGTTGCTGTACTTGGTACGACCGATATAAGGCACGTTCGAAGGGGTAGCCGGGCGCAGTCCGGTCCAATACTCTGCACTGTCAGGGTCTGCGATGCCGGGGAAAATCTCCAGCGTGCGGCGGGTGATGGCCTTGCAGCGAACCATGTTCAGATTGGTGCTGTAACCGTTGAGCTCTGCCGTACCGGCGATGCGCAGGCGATTGCCCAGACGCGAAAACACCAGTTTGTACTCGTCATCGGTCAGGCTGACCTGGGGCGCCAGCTCTGGCTTGTCCAACTGCAGGGTGGCCGAATAGCCCTTTGCAGGGTAAATCAGCAGGTCGATACCCAAGTCACGTACCAGCATGGGGCTGTAACTGCCCATGGCCAGTACGTACGAGTCGGCCGTCAAGGTTTGAACGCTGCCATCGGCATTGCGCACACGTACGCCGGAAATCTGGCCTCCCGCCTGCTCCAGACCCAGAATGGCCGTGTTGTACTTGAACTCGACGCCATTGGTCGCTGCCAACTCGGACAGGCGACGGGTGAACTTGTGAGCATCACCTGACTCATCCGACTGGGTGTACGTGGCACCGACAATCTTGTGAGCCACATTTTTCAGGGCAGGTTCAATTTCAACAGCGCGACGGCTGTCGATGATTTCGCGGTCGCAACCAAACTCCTGCATGATGCGGGTGGGTTCGGCGGCAGAATCGAACTCGGCCTGATTGGTGTAGTAATGCAAAATGCCCTTGGTCAAGCAGTCATATTCCAGACCTGTCTCTGAGCGCAGTTGCTGCAGGGTGGCGCGGCTGTACAAACCGAGATTCACGATCTGGATGATGTTGTGGCGGGTGCGGGCTGGTGTGCACTCACGCAGAAATTGCAGACCCCAACGCCACTGGCGTGCGTCCGCGCGCAGGCGGACCAGCAGGGGCGCGTCTTCCTTCATCAGCCAGCCGAACACTTTTTTGGGCGCACCGGGGTTGGCCCAAGGCTCGGCATGTGACACGGAGATCTGGCCGCCATTGGCAAACGAGGTTTCCATGCCGGAGGCTGGTTGACGGTCTATGACGGTGACGTCATGGCCGTTTTTGTTCAGGAAGTAAGCGGAAGTGGTGCCGAGAAGGCCGGAACCGAGGACGATGACTTTCATGATGGACTCCGAAGGGTCGTTATGTTTGTGCAGACGCCGGGCAAAAAGCCACAACGGCGTATGCACGCCGACCCCTCTCTGTCCTTTTGCCTGAGAGATTCACACGGGCTACGGCGACTCGCGTCCGCTGCTGTGTTTGCCCCTTCGGCGACCCGCCTGCAGGTTTGTGACCCGCGCAGGTGCTCTCCAGATTTGAATGTCTGCCAGTACCGTGGCCTGAGCGTTCATGGGGATTACGCCTTCGGCACTGCGCGGTGGTTTCCGGCAGTTCTCCTGTAACAGACACCAAGATTTTAACCCGGGCGGGCCTGCTTCGCCACCCCCGAATGCGGAGAGGAGTCTCTAAAGTGAGTCGGTTCGTGGGCGGCGGATTGGCGGCTACGCCCTGTCCTACCGCCCGATCACGACCGCCCCGCTCCTATCGCCCGCATGCTATCGCCCGCCCGGCGGCATGCGCGCTGGCCCACGCCCACTGGAAGTTGTACCCACCCAGCCAACCGGTAATGTCCACGACCTCGCCGATGAAATGCAGCCCCCGGTGAGCCTTGCTCTGCATGGTCACCGCGTCCAGCGCACGCGTGCTCACCCCTCCGCGTGTCACCTCCGCCTTGCGATACCCCTCCGACCCCATGGGCCGGACACGCCACTGTCGCAGCGACGCTGCCAGTGCGCGCAAAGGCTTGTCTGCCAGGTCGGCATGGCGCTGGGCAGCCACCGAGTGCCAATCGGGCTGATCCAGCCACGTGTCCCACAGGCGTTTGGGCATGTTGTCCAGCACAGCGTTTTTCAGCAGGTGCCGACCACCCGCCTTACCCGCAATCAGAATGCTCTCCCAATCAACACCCGCCGCCAGGTCGATCTCGATGTCTTGCCCCGGTTGCCAGAAAGACGATATCTGCAAAATCGCCGGACCACTCAACCCCCGGTGAGTAAACAGCAGATCCTCATCGAACACCGGCGCCCCTTTTTCGGCAGGCGCCCTCACCCTCACCGGCAGAGCCAAACCCGACATTGCGGCAAACGGCTGCCACTGCACCGGATCAAACATCAGGGGAACCAGCGCCGGACGGGTCTCAACAACAGGGATATCGAGATCACGCGCAAGGCGGTAACCCCAGTCAGTTGCGCCAATTTTGGGAATCGACAATCCGCCGGTGGCCACCACCACATGGCGTACGCGCAATTCGCCAACGCCCGACACCTGCACGACCCAGCCATCGTCACCATCGGGCTTGACCTCACCCACCGTCACCGGACGCATATGCTGCACGCGACCCTTGGCGCACTCGGCCATCAGCATGTCGATGATGTCCTGCGCACTGTTGTCGCAGAACAGTTGCCCCTTGTGTTTTTCATGAAAGGGGATGCGGTGCTCACGCACCAGGTCGATGAAGCGCGACGACGGATACTCGGTCAGCGCATAACGCGCAAAGCGCGGATTTTCGCCCACCATATTGGTAACAGTGACATCGCGGTTGGTGAAGTTGCATCGCCCCCCACCCGAGATCCGGATTTTTTCAGCGACGGTTTCAGAGTGATCCAGCACGGCAACCCGCGCTCCGCCCTGCCCGGCCACCGCTGCGCACATCAGCCCCGCCGCACCACCGCCAATCACAATGGCGTCGAACACCTTGCCCGTTGAACTCATCAACCGGCCTGCGGTGGTGTTTGCATCTGCAACGCCACCAAATCAATCGCTTCGATCTGCCGTTGCAAACCCGGCGGCAATGCCAATACCCCCTCGCGGTCCATGCGAACGAGCCACTCAAGCGTCTGCTCGGCGGTATGCTGCGCGTCACGGTCGGGGTTGCGTTCGGGCAGGTCGACAAAAGTCGGATCGCCCTCATCCACGCACCAGGTTTGACCGTTCAACACCCCGTCCATGCGGGGCGCTTTTTGCGGGTGCGCCACCGCTTCACCCTCATGTCCGCGGATGACCAGTGCGCTGACGTTCAATGCGCCCAGCACTTCACGCTGCAGATGAAAAAATTCCGGATGCGTGTAACTGGTGACCAACAGCGAAGGACCCGACACGGGTCGCAACAACTTGACGATGGTATGCGTGGCATTGCGCACGCCCAGCACCCGGCGCCTGTCCAGCAGACTTACCAGACCCGGATGCAGATGCTGTGTCGGCACAAACAAGGGCCAGCGCTGGTTATGCGCATCGGCAAGTGCCTTGGCGAGACGTTCAGAAACCTCGCCGCGCAACAACTCGCCGCCAAACTGCGGCCAACGCAAATGTTCAAATACCTGCGCCGTGGTGATGCGCCCAGTCGGATCTTCCAGATGACCGTGGATGAGAACGGGGTAGCCCAGTCGCGCCAAAACACCCGCCAACAGTGGCAGCAGATTGGGGCGACGCCGCGCGCCGTTGTAGGACGGAAAGACGAGAGTGGGCTTGGACGGCCCCGACATGGGCTCGGGCGTGTCGATACGTGGCAGCAAGGACTGCGCTGCCCTGCAAAAGCCGACCAACTCCTGCGCGCTTTCGCCTTTCACACGCAGCGCAATCAGCACGGCCCCCAACTCAAGGTCGGATACCTCGCCAGCCAGCATGGCGGCATACAGGGCCTCAGCCTGCTCGGCTGTGAGGCTGCGAGCACCTTCTTTACCCCGACCGATTTCGCGTATGAGTGATGCGCAGGCAAACATGAAACGCCCGACCTTCAGTAGAACATGGCAAGACTGACAGTCTAAACCACCGCAGCCCTCCGCCGCGTCAATCGCACTGACATCGTCTACAGCTGCGCTTATCGGCTTGCAAACGCAATTGACTGACGCATGAAAGCAAACGCACCCAATCCCTTGCCAGCGCAAAAAAAAGCGGCGCATGCCCTGCAAACCAACCGCAGAAACAGTGCGCCGACGTCCAACTCCCGGGGCTTCCCCGCGGGAGACCTGTCAATCCACCTGTAAGCTGCCGTCGCCGGCTGCCCACATTCGGTAGTTAGCAAACGGCATGCCAGCTTTTTGCCGCACATTTCACATGGCTACCCCCTTTTTCGCCCTACACGACCCTAGAAACGCATCAAAACCGTGCACCATCGGGCATCAGCAACCGACGCGCAAAAAGTGGCCACCACCCCGGACGTGGCAATGCACAAACATGAAGCACGCTATGGGACAATATGCCCTGCCAGCATCACACCCGATACCATGAGCACGCCAGCCTTCTCTTCGCAAACACATTCAGCCCCGACACCCTTGCTGGTTCTTGGCTTCGAAAGTTCGTGCGACGAAACGGGGGTTGCGATTGTCGACACCAACGGCTGCCTGCGCGGCCAGGCCCTGCATTCGCAGATTGCGATGCACCGCGACTACGGCGGCGTGGTTCCCGAACTGGCC
>SXZD01000137.1 GCA_005788065.1 Burkholderiales bacterium | reverse complement strand
CATCGGACGTGCCGCACGCAACCTTAACGGCAAAGCCATCCTGTATGCAGACCGCATCACAGACTCCATGGCCCATGCGATTGGCGAAACAGAACGGCGACGTGAACGGCAGATTGCGTTCAATCAGCGGAACAACATCACACCGGTCGGGGTCAAAAAGGAAGTCAGAGAGCTGATTGACGGTGTATTCGATCCGAACGCCAGCAAAAAATCAGGAAAAATTGCTGCATTGGACAAAGACGTCAATCCCGCCTCCGAAAAAGACATCGGCAAGGAAATCAAGCGACTGGAGAAACTTATGGTCGAGCATGCACGCAATCTCGAATTCGAGAAAGCTGCCCGCGTGCGCGACCAGTTGGCCATCCTGAAAGAGCAGGTTTTCGGGGCGGACGGCAAAACCAACATTGTTGCGCTTGTGTCAGGCAGGTAGGAGACAGAAGCGTATGGAGCAGATTCATTTACCCGGGGGTCGCCACTGGCGGACAGCCAGATTGAACAGATGAAACCCCGCATCTAAACCACATCAACCTTTTATTTTTAATCGCATCAGCTAAGAGCATCATAGGAAACTGGCAAGCATGAAGACGAAAATCCTGTTTGTGTGCATGGGCAATATCTGCCGCTCCCCCACTGCGGAGGGCGTCATGCGGCACATGATCCGGAACACCAATCTGGAAGCAACCCTGAGCATCGCCTCAGCCGGCACCCACGCCTTTCACATTGGCAGCCCCGTGGACGCACGAGCCCAGACAGCCGCATCCAAGCGCGGCTATGACCTGAGCACCATCCGTGCACGCCAGATCCACGCCGAAGACTTCCGCGACCACGATTACATCCTGGCCATGGACTGGGACAACCTCACGCTGCTGCAGCAGCAGTGCCCCAAGCAGTACAAGCACAAGCTGATGCTGCTCATGCGCTTTGCCACCGAGCATGACGAAGCGACCGTGCCCGACCCGTACTACGGCGGCGCGGACGGCTTTGAAACCGTCCTCAACTATGTCGAGGATGCATGCACGGGCCTGATCGAGGTAGCCCGCAAACGCGCTACGCAGTTCGTCGCGGCTTAAGTGACGAGTGACGTTTAAAAAAGTGACGAGTATCCGAGTAACGAGTACCGAGTCGGCGCTTTGACCCGGCCACTCGGCCACTCGGCAAATCCGGGAAAGCCCTAGCCGTTTTGGCGGGGCCATTCTTGATCAAAACACTGGGTTATTGCTATACTTGAGCAAATTGCTCAGGTTTGGTCTGCTCCCCCGTCCGGTTGTGCGGCGCCAAATCTGCCGCCACACCGACAGGGGAAAACCTCATGCGCCTGACCACAAAAGGACGGTTCGCCGTCACAGCGATGATAGACCTCGCCATGCAGCAAGAGGCAGGACCTGTCACGTTGGCCGGCATCAGCCAGCGCCAGAAAATCTCCCTCTCCTACCTCGAACAATTATTCGCCAAGCTGCGCCGCCACAACCTGGTGGACAGCACGCGCGGGCCGGGTGGGGGCTATCAGATCTCCCGCCGCCTGCGGGAAGTATCGGTGGCCGACGTCATTCTGGCTGTTGATGAACCACTGGATGCCACCCAGTGCGGCGGCAAGGAAAACTGCCACGACGAAGGTCCGTGCATGACGCATGACCTGTGGGCGCGGCTCAATGACCAGATGCTGCAGTTCCTCAGCTCGGTCAACCTGCAGGCCCTGGTAGACGAGCAACGAGAAAAAGACAGCCGTCGCCATCAGGCGCAGGTTGTTGTGATGAAAGAATCCCGCCAGGTTGCCGCTGCTGCCAGCAGCCTCTGACCGGCCCTGTTGTATTGATGGAGTTGTCGATGTCCAAAATGCCCATTTACCTTGATTACAGCGCAACCACGCCCGTGGACGAACGCGTGGTCGAGAAAATGCTGCCCTTCCTGCGCCAGAGCTTCGGCAATCCGGCCTCGCGCAGCCACGCCTATGGCTGGGAAGCCGAGGTAGCCGTAGAAGAAGCACGCGAGCACGTCGCCGCACTGGTCAATGCCGACCCGCGCGAAATTGTCTGGACCTCCGGTGCTACCGATTCCAACAATCTGGCCATCAAGGGTGAGGCCGTGTTTTATGGCCCCACCAAAGGCAGGCACATCCTCACCGTCAAAACCGAGCACAAGGCGGTGCTGGACACCTGCCGCGAACTGGAGCGTCAAGGCTTTGAAGTGACCTACCTGCCCGTTCTGGAAAACGGCCTGATCGACATGGACCTGTTCAAGCAGACCCTGCGCGCCGACACGGTGGTGGTCTCTGTCATGGCTGTGAACAACGAAATCGGCGTCATCCAGGACATCGCGCAGATCGGCGAACTGTGCCGCGCCAACGGTACCATTTTCCATGTAGACGCAGCACAGGCCACCGGCAAGATGCCCATCGACCTGGCCACGCTCAAAGTGGATCTGATGAGTTTCTGCGCCCACAAAACCTACGGCCCCAAAGGTATCGGCGCCCTGTACGTGCGTCGCAAGCCCCGTATCCGTATCGAGTCTCAGATCCATGGCGGCGGCCACGAACGTGGCATGCGCTCCGGCACACTGCCCACCCACCAGATTGTGGCCATGGGCGAGTGCTTCCGTCTGGCCAAGCTCGAAATGGACACCGAACTGCCGCGCATCCGCGCCCTGCAGCAGCGTCTGCTCAAAGGCCTGCAGGAAATCGAAGCCACGTATGTCAACGGCGACATCGAGCATCGCGTTCCGCACAACCTGAACATCAGTTTCAACTACGTCGAAGGCGAATCGCTGATCATGGCCATCAAGGACATTGCAGTGTCATCCGGTTCGGCCTGTACCTCCGCATCACTTGAGCCGTCGTATGTGCTGCGCGCATTGGGTCGCAGCGACGAGTTGGCACACAGTTCCATCCGCTTCTCCATTGGCCGCTTCACCACCGAGGACGACATCGACTTCACCGTCAACCTGCTCAAAGGCAAGGTCGGCAAACTGCGTGAAATGTCGCCCCTGTGGGAGATGGTCCAGGAAGGCGTGGATCTGAACAGCGTGCAGTGGGCAGCCCACTGAAACAGGATTGAAAACCGGGCGGAATGATTCGACCCGGACACTGAAACACAGCAACAGGAGTACAGCATGGCCTACAGCGACAAACTCATCGATCATTATGAAAACCCGCGCAACGTGGGCGCTTTCGACAAGAACGACGACCATGTCGGCACCGGCATGGTGGGAGCACCGGCCTGCGGTGACGTCATGAAACTGCAGATCCGCGTCAACGATGCCGGCGTGATTGAAGATGCGGTTTTCAAGACCTACGGCTGCGGTT
>SXZD01000136.1 GCA_005788065.1 Burkholderiales bacterium | reverse complement strand
GTGTGGCTGGGTCTGTACGTAGTGGTGTACTGGCTGTAAACGCATCGAGCCTGCCATTGCGGCAGGCAAAGATCGGATGACATCAAAGCAATATCTCAAGAGACCCGGCCACCGAGCCGGGTTTTTTGTGGTCAGCGTATGCCGGTGCTTTGTATCCAGCCCATCTGGTGGCTGAGAATGATGAGCAAAAACAATACCACCGACATGCCAATGCGCATGGTGAGTGCGTTGACGGTGCGTTTGGTCTGGCCTTTGTCTTTCATCATGTAGAGGAAAGCAGAAAACAGGCTGGCCAGAATGACGATGAATGCAATGGCGACGACGAAGCGCATGAGAACCTTTCAACAGCCATGCGCCTTAAACGCAGAACTTTCTGACCACATTATGCCTCCAAGCAGTCAAGCAATGCATCCCCGGACAATCACGCATGAATAACACCCGCCTGGCGTTTCTGTTTGTCGCATCGCTGGCCTTGGGCACCCTGACGTTCAATCTGGGGCAATGGCAAACGCGCAGGGCCGAAGAAAAGCTCGCCATGGAAACGCAGCGTGAGGCGGCCCTCAGGGCAGAGGAGTTCATGCCCACCGCTGCGGTGTTGCCGGACGTTGCGCAGTTCAGGTTTCGGCGCGTACGGCTGCAAGGGCAGTTCATACCCGACGCGTGGGTCGCGCTGGACAACCGCCTTGTCTCCGGCCGGCCGGCAGTCAGTATCGTGCAGGCTTTTCGGGTTGAGCCCGGGCAGTTTGTCGTCATGGTCGATCGGGGACTGTTGCCCCGCGACCCCGCAGCGCCGCGGGTTTTACCCGCTTTTCGGTCCGATGCCCAAACCGTTACAATACAAGGGTTTTTTCTAGAGCGGTTTCCGCGCACAGCAGAGTTGTGGGGTTTGCGGGTTGCAGATGCATCCGAAGTGCACCGCAACGGGCGTGAGTGGTCCAACTTCAATGTGGCCGACTTCCAGCGGGAGTTTTCTGCGCAATTGGAGGCTGCTGCAATCGGCAACTATGTCGTGCAGCAAATGCCTGAGCGCGGTGTCGGTGACATGCAGTCAAGCCTCGCTCTGGATGGACGGTCCGCATTGGACATCAAGGCAGACACGGACGGTTTTTATCGCCTGCTGCCTCAATGGAGCAGTGATGTAGCCAAACACCGTGGCTATGCATTTCAGTGGTACAGCCTGACCGTGTTGCTGGCTGTGATGGTAGTGGTGCTGGTCGTACGGCAACGTAAAGATCCGGCTAAAAGCGCAAGCGCGTGATGGGAATGTGAAGTGAGTGGTTCAGGCGGTACCGACGCAGTAAAAGCACCCCATGCAGCCATGGGTCAGGCAGCAGGCAACCAAGGCGGCCGACGCATCCTTCTTCTGGTGTTCCTCACCTGTTTCATACCGGTGGTGTTGGCCATCGTGGCCTATTCGACCCGTATTTTCGAGGGCCGAAACAATTACGGCGCGCTTATCGACCCGCAGCAGGATGTTCCCGCCACGCTCAACGGCACCCTGCTCGGCGGCGAGCCTTTCGACATCGCCAGCCTGCGCGGAAAATGGATACTGTTTCAGGTGGCTTCCGGTGCATGCGCCGAGCCTTGCCAGCAGATGATGTTCTATCAGCGTCAGATCCGCACGTCGACCGGCAAAGAACAGGGTCGCCTTGAGCGTGTGGTGTTTTTGATTGATGACGAGCCTGTCGAAACGATGCTCCTTCGCCAGTTCGATGGCGTGCATTTTGTGCGTGTCAAAGCAGCCGACATCATGGGCTGGCTGCCGCTGCCCGACACAGGCAAGCAGGCTTCCGTTACGCGGCCTGCGGGCAATCAGCCGGCCTTGCCGGCCAACAGTGCAGACGCTGTCAAAGCCATTCAGGGCCATATTTTTGTTGCCGATCCGCTGGGTCACGTCATGATGCGCTTCCCGACGGACCCGGACTGGGCCAAGGTGCGCAAGGATATTTCCAAGCTGCTGTGGGCTTCCAAAATCGGCTGACTTTTTGCTGTATTTCATTTTCGTTGTCGGGCTTTACCATGCAATTCCGTTCCCTTGTCTTACTTACCACCCTGTTGACCTTCGGTCTGATCATGCTGGGTGCCTACGTGCGTCTGTCCGATGCAGGGCTGGGCTGCCCGGACTGGCCTGGTTGCTATGGCAAACTGACGCCCGCACACGCCGCGGCGCATATTTCTGATGCAGTGGCTGAGCAGGGCGGCGAACATGGCCCCGTTTCGATGGGCAAGGCATGGAAAGAAATGGTCCACCGCTACATCGCATCGGGTCTTGGTCTCCTCATCATTGCCATCGCCGTCATGGCATGGCGCAAGCGTGAAGAGATCCGCCAGAGCCCTGCGCTTGCCACCACTTTGGTGGGCGTTGTTTGTCTGCAGGGCGCGTTTGGCGCATGGACCGTCACCATGCTGCTCAAGCCAGCCATTGTGACCGGACACCTGATTGGCGGCATGACATTGCTGGGCCTGCTGTTGTGGCTTGCACTCCGCCAGGCCGCTCCCCGTGTGGCTGCGCCAGTATCGGGCTCGTTGAGAACATTGGCTGCGGCTGGGCTGTTGGCTGTCATTGCCCAGATCATTCTGGGTGGATGGGTGTCGACCAATTATGCGGCACTGGCCTGTACCGACTTCCCGCGTTGCCACGGTGAGTGGGTGCCCGTCATGGAAACCGACCATGCCTTTGATATCGTGCGCGAACTGGGCAGGACGGAGACGGGCGAATTGTTGCCCCTGGAGGCACTCACCGCCATTCACTGGTTGCACCGGGTCGGCGCCTTGATCGTCACAGGCGTGTTGCTGGTTCTGGCTGCAGCGCTGTTCCGCAGCGAAGGGTTCAAGCCGCTGGCTTTCAAGGTGGTCGGCGTGCTGACCCTGCAGGTGGTTCTGGGTATATCCAATGTGGTGTTCAGTCTGCCCCTGTGGGTGGCCGTACTGCACAATGGTGGCGCGGCGCTTCTGTTGTGCACCCTGATCTTGGTAAACTATCGGTTGGCCACAGCCATTCCCGAAGCCCGACATGCAAGCAGCTGAACTTCCCTACGCCCGATTGGCTCACGCAGCCCAGCAATACTGGGCGCTGACCAAACCGAGGGTCGTCGCGCTCATTGTGTTCTGCGCGGTGATCGGCATGTTTCTGGGCGTAGACGGTTTGCCGCCGGCTCAGCCTCTGGTCGCTGCCACCATCGGCATCTGGCTGGTGGCCGGTGCTGCTGCAGCCGTTAACTGTCTGGTTGAGCAGCGCATCGACGCCATCATGGCCCGTACCCGCGCCCGTCCCCTGCCGCGCGGCGAGGTCAACAATTTTCAGACGCTGGTGTTTTCCGGTTTGATCGGCGGGCTGGGCTGTTTCCTGTTGTATGTCTGGGTCAATCCACTGACCATGTGGCTGACTCTGGCCACATTCGTCGGCTATGCCATCATCTACACCATCGT
>SXZD01000135.1 GCA_005788065.1 Burkholderiales bacterium | reverse complement strand
TTCGCATGTGCGCCACCGTTGATGACGTTCATCATGGGAACGGGCATGGCCATGGAACCCATGCCACCGAAATAGCGATACAGCGGCAGACCGGTTTCTTCGGCGGCTGCTTTGGCAACAGCCATGGACACAGCCAGCAATGCATTGGCGCCCAGGCGGGACTTGTTTTCCGTTCCGTCCAGATCGATCAGCGTGCGGTCCAGAAAGCTCTGCTCGTGTGCATCCAGACCCAGAATGGCTTCGGACACTTCGGTGTTGATGTTCTCGACCGCTGTCAGCACACCTTTGCCCAGATAACGACCTTTGTCGCCATCACGCAATTCAATGGCTTCGCGTGAACCTGTGGAAGCACCCGACGGTACCGCTGCGCGACCCATCGCACCACTTTCCAACAGAACGTCACACTCCACAGTCGGATTGCCGCGCGAATCGATAACCTCACGACCAATCACATCAACAATTGCACTCATGCTTTCCTCGAAAAAATAAAAATCGGTTCAGTCACGGACAAGGACGTGGCAAACAACACACTACGTCACTCGTCACTCGTCACTCGTCACTCATCTTTCAGAGCGACAACTCGGCCAGCCCCGTCTTTTTAACCAGACGATCCAACTCAACCAGCGTGTGGAGCAGGTCTTCCATGCGAGGCAACGGCCATGCATTGGGCCCATCGGACATGGCTTTCTCGGGCGTGGGATGTGTTTCCATAAACAGACCCGCTACACCAGTGGCAACCGCCGCACGTGCCAGCACCGGAACGAATTCGCGCTGACCACCAGACGACGTACCCTGCCCACCCGGCAACTGCACCGAGTGCGTCGCGTCGAACACCACCGGGCACGCTGTGTCGCGCATGATGGCCAGACTGCGCATGTCAGACACCAGATTGTTGTAGCCAAAACTCACGCCACGCTCGCACACCATGATGTGGTCTGTACCCAGACCCTTTTCCGTGGCTGCCTCTTTGGCTTTGTCCACCACGTTTTTCATGTCGCCCGGCGCCAGAAACTGACCCTTCTTGATGTTCACCGGCTTACCGCATGTAGCCACCGCACGGATGAAATCAGTTTGGCGACACAGGAATGCGGGGGTCTGCAAAACATCCACAACGGACGCAACCGTCGCAATTTCATCTTCTTCGTGAACGTCGGTCAGTACCGGAACGCCCAATTGCTTGCGCACGTTCTCCAGAATTTTCAGACCATTGTCCATGCCGAGTCCACGAAAGCTTTTGCCGGAACTGCGGTTGGCCTTGTCGTAGGAACTTTTGTAGATGAATGGAATACCCACGCGTTGCGTGATTTCCTTCAGGGCACCCGCCGTATCCAGCGCCATCTGTTCAGATTCGATGACGCAGGGACCGGCAATGAGGAATACCGGCTTGTCCAGACCCACTTCAAAACCGCACAGTTGCATGTCCTGCTCCTCTGTTGTGTTTGACTGCCCTTGCCCGCACAGAAACCGGCATCAGCCCTGCTGCTTGCGGCTGTTCAGCGCTGCCTCGATGTAAGAACTGAACAAGGGGTGCCCTTCGCGGGGCGTACTGGTGAACTCAGGGTGAAACTGTACACCGACAAACCACGGATGGCTCTTCAATTCCATCATTTCTGGCAAATTTTCGGTGGGCGTACGGGCAGAAATCGTCATTCCAGCTGCCTCAAGGGCCGGCACGTAGGCATTATTGACCTCATACCGATGACGGTGACGTTCGTTCACAGTTTCACCATAGATACGGGCAGCCAGGGTGCCGGGCAACACCGGGCAACGCTGCGAACCCAGGCGCATGGTACCGCCGATGTCTGACTGCTCGGTGCGACGTTCAATCTTGCCGGTGCGGTCTGCCCACTCGGTGATCAGCGCCACGACCGGGTGCGGCGTTTCCGGATCCAGTTCTGTAGAACCTGCACCCTCAAATCCGGCGCAGTGACGCGCAAACTCGATGACGGCCAACTGCATGCCCAGACAGATGCCCAGATACGGCACTTTGTTTTCACGGGCATACCGGATGGCGCGGATTTTTCCTTCTGTACCGCGCTTGCCAAAACCACCTGGCACCAGCACTGCGTCCAGCGACTCGAGCACGGCTGTACCCTCGTTTTCAATCTGCTCCGAGTCGATGTACTGGATGCTGATGCGGGTTCTGGCGCGCAGACCGGCGTGATTCAGAGCCTCAATCAGCGACTTGTAGGACTCGGTCAGTTCGACATATTTGCCCACCATGCCGATGCGTACTTCGTGCTGCGGATTTTCCAGCGCCTCGACAAGGCCCGCCCACACTGACAGGTCGGCCTCGCGGGCATTGAGTTGCAGCTTCTCCACCACGAACTGGTCCAGACGCTGCTGGTGCAGCATGCCCGGAATCTTGTAGATGGTATTGACATCGGACACGGAGATGACAGCTTCTTCCGGCAAGTTGGAAAACAGCGAAATTTTCGCCTTCTCGTCTTCCGGGATCGGGCGGTCTGCCCGGCACAACAAGGCGTCAGGGATGATACCGATCTCACGCAGTTTCTGTACCGAGTGCTGCGTGGGCTTGGTTTTAAGTTCGCCAGCCGACGGAATGTAAGGCACCAGCGTGAGGTGCACGAAAAACGAACCATTGCGCCCCATGCGCAGGCTCATTTGCCGTGCGGCTTCCAGGAAGGGCAGTGATTCAATGTCGCCAACCGTACCACCGATCTCCACAATGGCCACATCGGTTTTGCCGTCCCATGCCGCCTTGGCGCCACGTTCGATGAAGGACTGAATTTCGTTGGTGATGTGCGGAATGACCTGCACGGTTTTGCCCAGATACTCACCCCGGCGCTCTTTGCGGATGACAGACTCGTAAATCTGCCCAGTGGTGAAGTTGTTGGACTTGCCACATGTACGCGGCCCTTGAGAACCCGCGCTTTGTGATCACCGCGCAGGTGGTCGATGGCCATCAAGCTTTTATGACCTGGGATTTCAAGTTTCGATTCAAACGGTTT
>SXZD01000134.1 GCA_005788065.1 Burkholderiales bacterium | reverse complement strand
GGGTGGGGTCTTCGCCTTCGCGCTTGAACGGGAAAACGCCCGCCGTAAACGGAAAATACCCCGGCAGGTTTTCCAGGCCCAAAAATTTCAGCAATTCACCATGGTCTTCATACGTGGGCAAACTCACCTTGCGCACGGTGTTGCCGCACAGCGTGGTGTGGGTGAGTTGGGTGCGGATGTCCTTGTCACGGATGCGAACCACATGCTCTTCACCGCTGTAATTGCGCACCGTTTCAGGCCATTGTTTCAGCGCCTCCACCACCCAGGGTTCAAGCTGTTTTTCGCGGGCCTGTGCCAGCGCTTCCAATGCAGAAAAACCACCGGCCAACACCGACGCATGGGCTGCGTCCGGAGCCGCCGCCGCTGCGGCCGCATTGGCCAGACGACCTGTAGCGGCATCGTTGCGCCACATGTCGGCGGATGCGCGCAATTGCTGAATTTCACGCACCAAACGCGCCTGCTCGCGCACGCGTTTTTTGTATCCGCGCACGGTCTCGGAAATGTCAGCCAGATAGCGGCTGCGCTGCGGCGGCACAATCGGTTGCTGAGCGGTGGAATAGCGTGTGGCCACCGGAGTGAGGCGACCTTCAATCAGCGGCAGGCCCTTGCTGCGCAGCAGGTCACGCACGTGTTGATACAGGGCCGTTACGCCATCGTCGTTGAAGCGGCTGGCCTGTGTGCCAAACACCGGCATGGTGTCGGGCATCTGCGTCCACGCTTCGCGGTTTCGCTGCACCTGTTTCGACACATCGCGCAACGCATCCAATGCACCCTTGCGGTCAAATTTGTTGATCGCCACTGCATCTGCAAAATCGAGCATGTCGATTTTTTCAAGTTGGGAAGCAGCACCAAAGTCAGGCGTCATCACATACAGACTGACATCCACGTGCGGCACGATGGCCGCATCGCCCTGACCGATGCCTGATGTTTCCACAATCACCAGATCAAAACCGGCCGCTTTGCAGGCTGCCACCACGCCGGGCAGTGCCGCAGAAATTTCGCTGCCGGCCGCACGGGTAGCCAATGAACGCATGAATACGCGACGGCCGTCCGATGCCGGTGAGCCGTCGGGCTGCGCATCACGAGGCCACGGATTGATGGCATTCATGCGGATGCGGTCGCCCAGCAATGCGCCACCACTCTTGCGGCGCGATGGGTCGATGGAGATGACCGCAATGTTCAATTGATCGCCAAGGTCCAGACGGAAGCGGCGGATGATTTCATCGGTCAGGCTCGACTTGCCGGCACCGCCGGTCCCTGTCACACCCAAAACGACAGCCGTGGATTTGTCGGCAGCGGTGGCCATGGCGGTCATCAGACCGGCCGGGCAAGTGCCCGCTTCGATACCGGTGATGGTCTGCGACAGTTTGCGCCAGGCCGATTCCGAATGTCCGTTCAGCTCCGCCACATCGGCTGCAAAGCACTGTGTGATGTCGTAGTCAGCCCGCTGCATCATGTCGGCAATCATGCCCTGCAAGCCCAGTTTTTGACCGTCCTCGGGGCTGTAGATGCGCTCAACGCCATGCTGCTGCAGACCCTGAATCTCCGCCGGGATGATCACGCCACCACCACCGCCGAACACTTTGATGTTGGCCCCCCCGCGGGCGCGCAACTGGTCCACCATGTAGCGGAAAAACTCGTTGTGTCCCCCCTGATATGAACTGACGGCGATACCCTGCACGTCTTCCTGCAAGGCCGCGGTCACAATCTCGTCAACCGAGCGGTTGTGTCCCAGATGGATGACCTCCGCGCCCAAACCCTGCAGCAGACGCCGCATGATGTTGATGGATGCATCGTGCCCGTCAAACAGCGAAGCGGCGGTCACAAACCGCAGTTTGTTGCGGGGCTGAAACACCGCAGGGGCAGGATTGTCCACGCCCTTGGCGTCGGCCAGATTGCTCATCAGAAACACTCCTCAAGACTGTAATACGCTGCAGGCTCTTGTTTTTAAACACGCACAGTGTGCGCCGCCTGTTTTACCCCGGACTGAATGGACGGGGGGATCACGTGACTTTGAAGTTGACGTTTACGTAAACGTCAACCAAAACGTCAATGTAAAACAAGAACGCTTTGCGCTCAAGTCAGGCTGCGTCCGAAAACACTCAAGAACGGGGGCTGATGGCGTAGACGGCCAGTGTGCCGCGCAGGTTGGGCAGCCACTTTATGGGACGCCCGTTGGCAAACACCTGCCGCTCGGTGATGGTCAGGCCGATGCGCCCTGCCAGCACTTCAAAATCGCTGACCGTGCACAGGTGTATGTTGGGCGTGTTGAACCACTCGTAGGGCAGGTTTTTGGACACCGGCATGTGTCCGGTTGCGATCGACCACACGTGGTACCAGTGACCGAAATTGGGGAACGATACGATGCCCTTGCGGCCCACCCGCGCAATTTCGCGCAGGATGGTTTCGGTATTTCGCATGGACTGCAGGGTCAGCGACAAAATGACCACATCAAACGACTGGTCATCAAACATGGCCAGACCGGCCTCCAGATCCTGCTGGATGACGTTCACGCCATTGCGTATGCAACCGTGAACCTTGGCATCATCGATCTCGACACCGTAACCGGAAATGCCCCGACTGGCTGCGAGGCGAGCCAGCAGGCTGCCATCGCCACAACCCAGGTCCAGCACGCTGGCGCCCTGCGGCACCCAGCTTTCGATCAAATCAAGGTCGACGCGTTCGTGGCGCGGTGTACTCATGCCCGCACCTCCAAGGCGATGCGCTCAAAATAGGCCCGCACCGCCGCGTGGTATCGGGCGTCTGCCAGCAAAAATGCGTCATGCCCGTGTGGGGCATCAATCTCGGCATACGTCACGTTGCGCCGGTTTTGCAGCAGGGAACGCACCATCTCGCGCGTGCGCTCCGGCGCAAAACGCCAGTCGGTACTGAACGACACCATGAGGAACTGGGCTGTGGCGGGCTTGAGCGCAGCAGTAAGGTCGCCCCCTGTATGCCGGGCCGGATCAAAATAATCCAGCGCCTTGGTGATCAGCAGGTAAGTGTTGGCATCAAAATAATCGGAGAACTTGTCACCCTGATAACGCAGGTAGGACTCCACCTCAAACTCGACGCCGTAGCCGAAACGATACTCACCGCTACGCAGGGCGCGGCCGAATTTTTCGGACATGTCGTCGCCCGACAGGTAGGTGATGTGACCTATCATGCGCGCCAGGCGCAAGCCGCGTCGCGGCACCACACCGTGCCGGTAATAGTCGCCCCCATGAAAATCGGGGTCGGTGACGATGGCCTGCCGTGCCACATCATTGAATGCAATGTTCTGTGCCGACAACTTGGGCGTGGATGCAATCACCACGCAGTGCGCCAGGCGCTCGGGGTAGCGGATGGACCACTGCAGCGCCTGCATGCCGCCCAGACTGCCGCCCATGACGGCTGCAAAACGCTCGATGCCGAAGTGGTCGGCCAGCCGCGCCTGCGCATCCACCCAGTCTTCTACCGTGACCAACGGAAAATCGGCCCCCCAGGGTTGCCCGGTTGCCGGGTTGAGGGTCTTGGGTCCAGTCGAACCGAAACACGAGCCGAGGTTGTTCACGCCGATGACGAAAAACCGGTTGGTGTCCACCGGCTTGCCCGGGCCTATCATGTTGTCCCACCAGCCAACATCGCCGGGGTTCTCTTCATAGTAGCCCGCCACATGGTGCGATGCGTTCAGTGCATGACAGACCAGAATCGCATTGCTGCGATCCGCGTTCAGCGTGCCATAGGTTTCCACCATCAGGTCATAAGGGCCGAACGCCCGCCTGCACTGCAGGGGCAGCGGCGTTTCAAACCGGATACTGACCGGTTTTACAGGACCACAGGATGGGGCAGAGGCACTCACGGCTCGGGTTTCTGAGAAAACGATGAAAGTCAGCCCCGCAGTGTAAGCGGCGGCGGGCGTTTAGGCAAAACGTCGGGACACAGTGTCGGATTGACGCATCCTGGCTATGTGGCTCACCGCACGCACGTGCACGGCTGCAGCACCGGAGAAATCGCCCAGCCGGCGACGTTTCATGCCTCGGAGATCTGCTTCATGACCAGCGCAATGCGCGCCGGGTCATGCGTCTTCAGGGCGCGCAGCACCGCCTTTTCAATGTCGGGCAGGGTGGTTTTCAGCACCACTTCCTTCACATCGAGCAGTTGGCTGGCATGCACCGAGAAGCAGCGAAGTCCCATGCCCAGCAACAAACGGGTCACCTTCACGTCACCGGCCATCTCGCCGCAGACGCTGACCGGAATATCCGCTTTTTTGCCCGCCTGTATGGTGTCGTGCAGCAGGCGCAGGACAGCCGGGTGCAGCGGGTCATACATATGCGCAACACTGGCATCGACCCGGTCAATGGCCAGCACATACTGGATGAGGTCATTGGTGCCGACTGACAGAAAGTCCAGCCGCGAGGTCAGCATGGGAAGACACAATGCGGCAGCCGGTACCTCGACCATGGCACCCACCGGCACCGGATCTTCAACTGCGATGCCGCGCAACTGCAGTTGTTGGCGCGCCATGCCGATGTAGTTGATGGACTGCTGGATTTCGCGCGCGGTGCTGATCATGGGCAGAAGGATGCGCACCGGCCCGAGCAACGATGCCCGCAGGATCGCACGCAGCTGCGTGAGAAAAATGGTGGGTTCTGCCAGACAGAAACGGATGGACCGCAGCCCCAGCGCGGTGTTGGTCGACGGAGGCGGGGCCGCATGTTCTTCATCGGTCTGTAGGGTTTTGTCGGCGCCCAGGTCCAGCGTACGCACGGTCACCATGCGTCCCTTCATGGCACGCACAACGGTCGCATAGCTTTCGTACTGCTCATCCTCGGACGGCCAGTCGCGTCGGTTCATGAACAGGAACTCGGAGCGAAACAGGCCAATGCCGTCGGCGCCCACCTCCACCACCTGTTTGACGTCCTCAGGCAGTTCGATATTGGCACACAACTCCACCCGCTGACCGCACGCGGTCAGGGTTTCGGTGTCTTTCAGCCGCTGCAGCCGCTGGCGCGACAGGGCCAGTAATGCCTTTTTGCGCCGGTACTCTTCCAGGACAATGTCATCCGGGTCAATCAGCGCCACACCGGCCTTACCATCGACAACAGCCATCTCGCCGTGCCGGATCATGCTGCTGCCGTGCACCACACCCACCACCGCGGGTATGTTCAGGCTGCGCGCCAGAATGGCGGTATGGGAGGTTGCTCCGCCCACGTCAGTCACAAAAGCGGCAACCGGCCGGTCCCGCAACTGCATCATGTCGGCCGGCGAGATGTCGTGGGCTACCAGCACCCACGATTCGTTCTCGTCCGTGCGGTCCGGGATGGGAACGATTTGCGCTCCGCGCAGCGACTTCATCACCCGCTCGACCAGTTGCTGGATGTCGGCGTTGCGCTCGCGCAGGTAAGAGTCTTCAATCGCCTCGAACTGGTCAACCAGGTTTTCTTTTTGAATGATCAGCGCCCATTCGGCATTGATCTTGCGCTCCGCAATCAGCACCTTGGGCTGCTCGGAGAGAGCCGGATCCTGCAGGATGAGGGCGTGCAGGTTCAACAGCGCATCGACCTCGGCCGGGGTATCTGCAGGCAAGTCTTTGCGCAGGCTGGCCAGCTCTGCCAATACCTCCGCCACCGCTGCATCAAAACGCCCCTGTTCGCGCGGAATATCGGTGGCGCGCACGGTCATGCGGGGCACATCGTGCGAGGCAGACCCCCACACCAATGCCCGCCCGATTGCGATGCCGCGCGAAACCGATATGCCGTGCAATGCCAGCGTCATCCCCTGCCAGCTCCCTTTTCAAAGACCCCAATAGCCACAATGACCGGATACCGTGTCCGGTCCCTTATTCATTCACCTTCGCCGAACTTGTCCTCAATCAGCGCTACCACTGCGTCCAGCGCCTTTTGTTCGCTCTCGCCATGGGTTTCAATCAACACCTCAGACCCTTTGCCCGCTGCCAGCATCATGACACCCATGATGCTTTTGGCGTTGACGCGCCGTCCGGCCTTGGAAATCCACACTTCGCAGGGAAATGCACCCGCCGTCTGCGTCAGCTTGGCCGACGCCCGCGCATGCAAACCCAGCTTATTGCTGATGGTAACTGCCTGCTGAACCATGATGATCGTCCGTGTCTGTCTGTTGTTTTTGCTGGGGCAGCGACCCGCTGCCTACGATGCCATTTCGACCGCCCAGAACTGCTTTTTCAGAAAGTACTGTGAGTGCCTGATCGCGATAGGTCAAGGTGCGCAGCAGCATGGGCGCATTCAGCCCCGAAATGAGCGAACACGCACTGCCCCTGTATGAGGCTACCACTTCCATGGCCAAGTTGCACGGTGTGGCCCCAAACAGGTCTGCCAGTATGAGCACACCCGTGCCTTGATCCACCATTTCAAATGCCTGCTCGAGCTGTTTGCGCGACTGCAGCACATCGGCATCGGGCAGAATGTCCACCGCCACCACATGGTCGGGCGTGCGGCCCAATACATGCACAATGCACGAGAGCATGGCACCGGCCACCGGCGCATGCGCGACGATGACGATGCCGGTCATGCCCCGCCCCCGGTTCGGCCCGCCATTTGCGGCAACTGCATCAATTGGTCAATGAAAAGCCCTGCCACATCAAACCCTGTCTGCATTTCAATTTCACGAAAACATGTCGGACTGGTCACGTTTACCTCGGTCAGATAGTCGCCGATGATATCCAATCCCACCAGAAACAGTCCGCGCGCAAACAATGTCGGCGCCAGCGTGCCGGCGATTTCGCTGTCGCGCACCGACAGCGGTTGCGCCCGCGCAGTCCCACCGGCCGCAAGGTTGCCACGATGTTCGCCTGCCTTGGGCAAACGAGCCAGCGCATAGGGCACCGCTTGCCCGGCAATCAACAATACCCGCTTGTCGCCATCGGCGATGTCGGGAATATAGCGCTGAACCATGACGGTTCTGCGACCCCGCTGGGTGACAGTCTCCAGTATCACGCCGATATTCGGGTCGCCCTGCTGCAGGCGAAAGATGGACTCGCCACCCATGCCATCCAAGGGTTTGAGGATGACCAAGCCGTGCGCATCGACAAAATCGCGCACGTCCTGCGGGCGGCGCGTGACCACGGTGGGCACCGTAAACTGCTGAAACTGCGCGATGCTGAATTTTTCGTTGTGATCGCGCAAGGCAGACGGCTTGTTCAGCACAACGGCGCCTTCACGCTCGGCCTGCTCCAGCAGCCAGGTGGCCGCGACGAACTCGGCGTCAAACGGCGGGTCTTTTCGCATGACCACGGCACCGGCCGATTTCAGTGGCAAACGACTTTCGCCCCGCACCATCCACCAGGGGTGACCCAGCATGTCCACGTGCAACCATTTGACCGCACCGGTCACGCCATCGGCCTGCGACCACGCCAGTCCGCCATCTTCAATGACACCGACCCTGATGCCGCGCTTCTGGGCGGCTTCCATCATGGCAATCGTGCTGTCCTTTTTGGGGTTCAGCGTTGTCAGGGGATCGATGATGAACAGCAGGCTGGCCGGTGAACTCATGCCGTCACCTCGGCACCCGCTGTCTGCTCCAGCTCGATGGATGCAGCCAGCGCAGCCAGACGACCAATGACGCCGTAGGCATAGAAGCGGTTAGGCGCTGCATCCGGGTTGCCAAGACAGTCAGGCGTGTTGCAGGGTGTCTCAAAGGCCAGGGGTACAAAGTGCATGCCTGGTGCGTTGAGGTTTTCGTCGCGACCCCGTTCGGTGTGAACGCGATAAAACCCACCCACCACAAAGCGGTCGATCATGTAGACCACGGGCTCTGCCACCGAATCGTTGACGCTCTCGAAGGTATGCACACCCTCTTGGATGATGACGTCAGACACCTCAAGACCCTCTTTGACCACCGACATCTTGTTGCGCTGTTTGCGGTTGAGGTTCAACAGTTCCTCAGGCGACTTGACCGTCATGATGCCCATGCCATACGTGCCCGCATCGGCCTTGACCACGACGTAGGGTTTTTCGGTGATGCCGTATTCGTCGTATTTGGCCTGTATGCGCTTGAGCAGGTCGGACACGCAGTCAGCCATTTCGGTTTCGCCCACCCGCTCATGAAAATTGATGCCCGAACGGGAATCAAAATACGGATTGATGAGCCACGGATCGATCTCCAGCATTTCTGCAAACGACTCGGTCACGCCGTCATAGGCTGCAAAGTGATGGCTCTTGCGCCGCACCGCCCAGCCGGCATGCAGGGGCGGCAGCAGCACCTGATTGCCCAGATTGCGCAATATGTCGGGTATACCAGCCGACAGGTCGTTGTTCAACAGGATGGCGCAGGGGTCAAAGCCCTCAAGCCCCACCCGGTCGCCCTTGCGGCGTATGGGCTCAAGCAACAGGTGTTGACCATCGGGCAGATCGACCTGCGTAGGCTCCGTGATGTCAGCCGACAGAGTACCCAAGCGTATGTCCAGACCGGTCTGCTTGAGTATCTGCATCAGCCTCGTGACATTGGTCAGATAAAACTGGTTGCGCGTGTGGCGCTCGGGCACCAGCATCAGGCTGCGCGCCTCGGGGCATATCTTGTCGATGGCAGAAACGGCCGCATGCACCGCCAGAGGCAGCGAGTCGGGCGGCAGGTTGTTGAAGCCACCGGGAAAGAGATTGGTATCGACCGGCGCCAATTTGAAGCCCGCATTGCGCACATCAACCGAGCTGTAGAAGGGCGGCGTGTTTTCTTGCCATGCCATCCGGAACCAGCGCTCGATGGCGGCTGTGCCGTCAAGCATGCGTTTTTCCAGGTCGAGCAATGGGCCTGTAAGCGCCGTGACCAGATGGGGAACCATGTATTTTTCGCAAAGTCCGCTGTTCGCAGGGCTTTACAGTGTAAACCAAGGCGCCCGCCATGCCCATCCGGGGTGACACAAAGGCAGGGAGAAGCGCCTCACGCAGGCGGCGCAACATACCGTTTTCAAAAGCGCCTGTCCCACAGCAAAAAGGGCGCCCCGAGGGGCGCCCTGCAAATCTGGCGGACAGAAAACCAACCAGAAGGTGACTCTTTACAACGATCAGCCGTGGTAGGCGGACTCACCGTGCGAGGTGATATCCAGACCCTCGCGCTCTTCGTCTTCTGCAACACGCAGACCGATGAGGATGTCGACCACTTTGTAGGCAATCAGAGAGACCACGGTCGACCAAACGATGGTGGTGATAACGGCTTCAGCCTGAACGAGGACCTGTGATGCGATGCTGTATTCAGGGTTGACCGCGTTGGTGACATAGTCGAACACGCCGGTTCCACCCAGTTCAGGCGATGCGAACACGCCGGTCAGCAGGGCACCGAGGATACCGCCCACGCCGTGGACGCCAAACACGTCCAGCGCGTCGTCAGCACCGAGCATGCGCTTCAGGCCGTTCACACCCCACAGGCAGATCACGCCGGCCAGCAGACCGATGATCAGTGCACCGCTGGGACCCACGAAACCGCAAGCCGGTGTGATGGCAACCAGACCTGCAACCGCACCGGACGCACCACCCAGCATGGAGGGCTTGCCCTTGGCCATCCACTCACCAAACAACCAGGACATGGTGGCAGCCGCGGTGGCCAGCAATGTGTTGACGAAGGTCAGTGCTGCAACGCC
>SXZD01000133.1 GCA_005788065.1 Burkholderiales bacterium | reverse complement strand
CTGCATGTTGCCATCGCAGATGCCCAACCATGGCACCAGACCGTGCAGGGCTTTGGCATAGGCCACCGCCTCTTCGGCGCTGCTCATGTCGGGTTCGGTTACCACTTCGAGCAGCGGTGTGCCGGCGCGGTTCAGGTCGATGCCCGATTGGCCCGCAAAATCTTCGTGCAAACTTTTGCCTGCATCTTCTTCCAGATGGGCGCGCACCAGACGCACACGTTTTTCCCCTGTGGGTGTCACGATATCCAGATGTCCACCCTGAACCACCGGAATGTCGTTCTGGCTGATCTGGTAGCCCTTGGGCAAGTCGGGGTAAAAATAATTTTTGCGCTCGAACACTGAGCGTTCCGCAATGTGTGAACCCAGCGCCAGACCCAGCTTGATGGCGCAGCCGACTGCTTCACGGTTCATGACCGGCAGCACCCCGGGCAGGGCGAGATCGACAGCGCAGGCCTGTGTGTTGGGTTCGGCCCCAAACTGCGTGCTGGCGCCGGAAAAAATCTTGCTGGCGGTGGACAGTTGCACGTGGGTTTCAAGCCCGATGACAATTTCCCAGCTCATGCTCACACTCCCTGTGCAGCGGTGGGGCGCTGCAGATGAAAATCGGTGCATCGCTGGAAGTGGTCAGCCACCTGCAGCAATTGCGCTTCTTCAAAATGTCGGCCGATCAGTTGCAGGCCGACCGGACGTCCGGCTGCGCCAAAACCGGCGGGTACCGACATGCCGGGCAGGCCGGCCAGACTTGCGCCCAGGGTGTAGATGTCGGCCAGATACATTTGTATGGGGTCAGCGGTTTTTTCGCCGAGGTTCCAGGCCACCGTGGGGCAGACCGGTCCGGCAATGACGTCGCATTGCGTGAAGGCATTGAGGAAGTCCTGTGCAATCAGACGGCGCACACGTTGCGCCTGCAGATAGTAGGCGTCGTAATAACCGCGCGACAGCACGTAGGTTCCCACCAGAATGCGACGCTTGACCTCTTCGCCAAAGCCTTCGCTGCGGCTGCGGGCATACATGTCGGCAAGGTCTTTGTACTCCGGTGTGCGATAACCGTAGCGCACGCCGTCATAGCGAGACAGGTTGGAAGACGCTTCTGCCGGTGCAATCACGTAATAGGCCGGAATGCTGAGCGAGGTACGTGGCAGCGAGACCTCAATGGCCGTGGCGCCCAGATTTTCGAGGGTCTTGATGCCTGCGTCCACGGCAGCGCGCACATCCGCACTCAGGCCTTCAGCAAAGAATTCGCGCGGCAGACCCACGCGCAGGCCCTGCAGAGGTTTGCTGTCGCTGCCATTGCCGTTGCCGTTTCGGTTGCCATTTACGCTGCCATGGCCGTAGGGCTGGCCCAGCAGGCGGGTATAGTCTTCATGCGGACGATCCAGGCTGGTGGAGTCTTTGGGGTCGAAGCCCGCCATGGCGTTCAGCGCCCAGGCGCAATCTTCAGCACTGCCTGCCATCGGACCACCCTGGTCCAAGCTCGAGGCGTACGCGATCATGCCGTAGCGCGATACCCGTCCGTAGGTGGGTTTGATGCCGGTGATGCCGCACAGGGCTGCCGGCTGGCGAATGGATCCGCCCGTATCAGTGCCGGTGGCCAGCGGCACAATGCCCGCTGCAACTGCGGCGGCACTGCCACCGGAGGATCCGCCGGGAACGGCTTGCAGGTCCCATGGGTTGCGAACCGCACCGTAGGCCGAGTTCTCGTTGGAAGAACCCATGGCAAATTCATCGCAGTTCAGTTTGCCGATGCACACACCGCCGGCGGCGGTCATTTTGTCGACCACGGTGGCATCAAACGGGCTGACGTAGCCGTTTAACATGCGTGAACCAGCGGTGGTCTTCCAGCCGCGGGTAACGAAAATATCCTTGTGTGCCAACGGGATACCCAGCAGCGGGCTGTCTTCGCCAGCGGCGCGACGCGCGTCAGCAGCAGCAGCCTGCTGCAGGCTCAGGTCGTCGTTGATGTCGGTAAATGCGTTCAGGGCTGATTGCGCATGTGCCTTCTTCAGGGCTTCCCGGGTCAGGTCAACACTGCTGACCTCGCCGCGCTTGAGCAGGGCGTGCAGGTCTTTTAGGGATTGGGGTTTTGAGGCGCTCATTCGATCACCTTGGGAACCAGAAACAGGCCGGATTCAACGGCCGGTGCGTTGGCTTGGTTGGCCTCCCTCTGATTGGTCTCGGTCACGCCGTCTGTGCGCAGACGCAGGGCGACCGGTTCCAGCACGGCCAGCGGATGGGCCAACGGTTCGATGCCGGTGGTGTCCTGTTGCGACAGCTGTCCTACAAAATCGAGAATGTCGCTGAGCTGTGCTGCCGTGGCTTCTTGCTGGGCCTCGGAGATGTGAAGTCGGGCAAGGGTGCCCAGTTTGCTGATTTCTTTTGGATTCAATGACATAAGGTCTAACTGCAAAATGCGGTGGGTGCACGACCCGAGCGCATGTTCTAAAATGGCGCGCAAGCACCTGCATAAAGGCAACGGTGCTCGGAACGCCGGACGCAATAGGGTATCATTGACGATTCCTTCCGTAAAAAACACCTCCCTTTCTTCATCTGGAATCTGCTTCATGTTCGGGTATCTCCGCAGTTATTTCGCCAACGACCTGGCCATCGACCTCGGTACGGCCAACACCCTCATTTACGCGCGCGGCAAAGGCATCGTGCTGGACGAACCCTCCGTTGTGGCCATCCGCCAGGAAGGCGGCCCCAACGGCAAGAAAACCATCCCGGCCGTGGGTCGTGAAGCCAAGCAGATGCTGGGCAAGGTGCCGGGCAACATCGAAGCCATCCGCCCCATGAAGGACGGCGTGAT
>SXZD01000132.1 GCA_005788065.1 Burkholderiales bacterium | reverse complement strand
GAACAGTCCACTTACAACTTCGAACACAGCAATGCGCAAATGCTGTTCTCGCACTTTGGCGAGTATGAATCCGAAGCCAAACGCCTGATCGAAGCCGGTCTTGCGCTGCCTGCCTATGAAATGATCCTGAAGGCAGCGCACACGTTCAACATGCTGGACGCACGCGGTGCCATCTCCGTGACCGAGCGTGCGGCTTACATCGGTCGTATCCGAAACCTGTCCAAAGCCGTTGCCAGCGCCTACTTCGAGTCGCGCGAACGACTGGGCTTTCCCATGCTGCATCAACCCGCTGGCAAAGCCGCTTGAGGCAAGCCATCCCGCCACATGCACAAGCCTGCCGAAAGCCAGTCGACCGCCGCCGAAAGTCTGCCGAAAGCCAACACCACAATGAATGCCCCACTGCTGCTTGAACTGTTTACCGAAGAACTGCCGCCCAAGGCCCTGAAAAACCTGGGCGACGCATTTGCAGACAGCATCACGACCACGCTGTCAAAACTGCAATTGCTGGGCGCCGAAAGCCGTACCACTGCGTATGCATCACCGCGCCGTCTGGCCGTGCACATCACCGATGTACGCGCAACATCACCGGATCAACCCACCGAGGTCAAATTGCTGCCGGTGGCCATCGGTCTGGACGCAAACGGCAATGCCACAGCGCCCTTGACCAAAAAAATGGCTGCGTTGGGTTTTGCGGATGTCGCAGTGTCCGCGCTTGAAAAAGTCTCCGACGGCAAACAGGAACAACTGGTTTACCGCTACACCGCCACTGGCAAGCCGCTGGCCGATGGGCTGCAATCAGCACTGACGCAGGCCATTGAAAAACTGCCCATCCCCAAGGTGATGAGCTATCAGCGGCCCGATGGTTCTACGGTGCATTTCGTGCGCCCGGCCCACAGCCTGATTGCCCTGCATGCAGAAGCGGTCATCGATATTTCAGCGCTGGGTTTGCAGTCCGGTCGCCGTACCCAAGGCCATCGCTTTCTGGGCGAAAAAGACATCGACGTCGATCACGCGGACCACTATGAAAACGTGCTGCGTGAGCGCGGCAAGGTGATCGCTTCATTTGCAGCCCGCCGCGCCGCCATCGAGCAGCAACTGAAAGACAATGCGGGTACGGACACCGTGATTGCACCTGACGCATTGGTCGACGAGGTCACCGCTTTGGTCGAGTGGCCCAGCGTTTACGCCGGCCACTTTGAAGAAAGCTTTCTGGAAGTGCCGCAAGAGTGCCTGATTCTCACCATGCAGGCCAACCAGAAATATTTTGCGCTCACCGATGCGCAGGGCCGCATGCGCAACCGCTTCCTGCTGGTGTCCAACCTGCAAACCGACAAGCCGCACACCATCACCTCCGGCAACGAGCGCGTACTGCGTGCGCGCCTGTCCGACGCACGTTTCTTCTTCCAGCAAGACCGCAAAAAGCCGCTGGCTTCCCGCGATGCCCAACTGCGCATGGTGGTCTATCACAACCAGTTGGGCACACAGGCCGACCGCGTCGGTCGTCTGGCTCAACTGGCGCAACAGATTGCACCGGCTCTGGGTGTTGATGCAACCACCGCACACCGCGCAGCCACACTGGCCAAAGCCGATCTGGTGACGGACATGGTGGGCGAATTCCCGGAACTGCAGGGCATCATGGGCATGTACTATGCCCGCCACGACGGCGAGGCCGGTGACATTCCACAAGCAATCGAAGACCACTACCATCCGCGTTTTGCAGGCGACACATTGCCCAAAACCCGACTGGGCATGGCCGTTGCGCTGGCCGACAAACTGGAAACGCTCGTGGGCATTTATGGCATTGGCTTGGTACCCACCGGCGATCGCGACCCCTTCGCGCTGCGCCGCCACGCGCTGGGTGTCATCCGCATGCTGATTGAAAATAATCTGAATATCGATGTGCGTGCATTACTGACATCAGTGCGCTCACTATTTGCCGGTTTTGCATCGGTCACCGACTGCGACGAAGGGCTGTACGGCTTCATGCTGGACCGCCTGCGCGGCTACCTGCGCGATCGCGGCTACAGCGTGCCGGAAATTGAAGCGGTGTTGGCACTCCAACCCGCCCGATTCAACGACATCATCGCGAGACTGGACGCCGTGCGCGCCTTCCGCGCCCTGCCCGAAGCCGAAGCCTTGGCATCTGCCAACAAGCGCATCAGCAACATCCTGCGCAAAGCCGGCGAGGTCAGCGCAAGCGTGGACAGTTCGCGCCTGCATGAAAATGCCGAACAGCAACTGTGGTCGCAACTGAACACCGTGCGCCCCAGCAGTGAGGGTGCATTCAGCAAAGGACAGTATGCAGAGTCGCTCAAGGCACTGGCGCAACTCAAACCGGCTGTCGATGCATTTTTCAATGACGTGATGGTGATGGCCGACGATATCGCCGTGCGCAACAACCGGCTGGCGCTGCTGCAAAGCCTGCATGGGCAGATGAACCGCGTGGCTGATCTTTCCCAATTGGCTGCGGGTTAAAAAGTACGCAAAGCAGGCCAGAACCGATAGACCATCAAAAGGAGTATTCAATGAGTGCACCGAAGCTGATCCTGCTGGACCGTGACGGCGTCATCAACGAAGACTCCGACAATTACATCAAGTCGGTGGACGAGTGGCGTCCCATCCCCGGCAGCCTTGAGGCCATCGCGCGCCTGAACCGAGCCGGCTACCGCATTGTGGTCATCACCAACCAGTCTGGCATCTCCAAGGGGCTGTTTGATCTCGAAGGTCTCGCAGCCATGCACAACAAGATGCTGCGACTGACCAGCGAGGTGGGGGGTCGCATCGACGCCATTTTCTTTTGTCCCCACGGCCCCGAGGCCAAGTGCAACTGTCGCAAACCCAAGCCCGGCATGTTCGAGCAGGCCGCCATGCGCTATGGCGTCTCACTGCAGGGGGTGGTCGCGGTTGGCGACTCACTGCGCGACCTGCAGGCAGCCTCAGCCCTGCAATGCAAAACCTTTCTCGTCAAAACCGGAAAAGGGCTGCGGACGTTAACGGAAAAATCTGCCGAACTTCCTCCCGGCACACAGGTCTTTGACGACCTGCTGTCCATCGCAAAACTGCTGGTTCCCGAAGACCCGCACCGATCGTACCGCAGCGGAGACTGATGCCCGTACACTTCTGGCAACACCGTTTGAAAAAGTCACCCACAAAAAACAAACTCGCAATCACAATAGCCACAAAGGCAAGAGAACAGGCAGGAGAATCACCGCCTGCTGATCAAAACAAAACCGGAGACACACTGCATGCTGCGCGCCTACGTCGGATCTTTTCTGTTCTATATTTTTCTCGTGGTTTACACGCCCATTTACGCAACGGTGGTATGCCTCATCCTGCGTCTGTTTGACGTCAAAACCCGCTATATCCTTGCATGCCAATACAACCTGCACCTCATCTGGGTGCTGCGCTGGCTGTGTGGCGTGAAGTGGGCATTCAAGGGACTGGAAAATCTGCCGGCCAAAGACGACGGTCACATCATTCTGTCCAACCACGAGTCGGTGTGGGAAACACACGCCATTCCGGCCCTCATGCTACCGCGGGCCATCTGCCTGGTCTTCAAGAAAGAGATCACCTACATTCCGTTTTTCGGCTGGGCCATGTCAGCCCTGCAGATGGTTCCGGTCGATCGCTCCAAAGGCATGGAAGCGTTTGAACAGGTGCGCGAACGCGGCGGCGATCGCATGCGTAACGGCTATTACATGCTGTTTTTCCCGGAGGGTACCCGCGTTCCCATCACGGAAAAACGTCGGTATAAAACCGGCGGCACGCGACTGGCTGTTGCCATCAACAAGCCGGTTTTGCCCATTGCCCACAATGCAGCCGATTTGTGGAAGCGCAAGTCTTTCCTGAAAACGGCGGGCACCATTACCTTCAGTATCGGCAAACCGATTTCCCCGCAGGGGCACACCGAGGACACCATGATGCAGGCCGTAGAGGACTGGATCCGCGGCGAACTGAAAGTCATCAGCCCGAACCGTCCGGAACCGGTGCCGCGCGAATCGGCACGGACTGCAAAATAGAATCGCCCTGATCCGCGGTGATGTGTACAGAACATCACCGTGAAAAAAAGCAAGCCCCCCTCAACGCGATTGCCCAAGCGCAAAAGCAGCAGAATTCCCCGCCAATCCGCACCACATGCCGTTGCTCAAAAAATAGACAGCGCGTCAAGTTTTTTATTTATTTTTTTACCCCTCTGACAGGCCTTTCAAACGTTCCTGCTGGTCGTAGAATAGTCGATCCAGAAATATCCGCCAAACCCGCATGAGCGCTTGATCTAACGGCGATTTTGGCAATTAGGATTTGCAAGAAACCGGGTAAAATACAATCAGTTTCTTGCAAATTCCCGAAGCAAAAATGGCGATCAAAAAG
>SXZD01000131.1 GCA_005788065.1 Burkholderiales bacterium | reverse complement strand
CCGTGGCGCGCATCACCATGCCCAAGAGCATGGTGCGCCTGTCAGCCGGACGCGAAGAGATGAGCGACGAACTGCAGGCCCTGTGCTTCATGGCCGGTGCGAATTCCATTTTCTATGGCAGCAAACTGCTGGTCACAGAAAACCCGGAAGCGCAGCGCGACCGGAATCTGTTTGAACGGTTGGGAATTGAGGCAATGGGGGCTTGAGGGAGCAAGCCGACACACACGCAAGCAATTGAAATATTATTGAAATTTCTATTTCTTTACAATCATAAAATCTGACTTTATGATTGCAAAGATGATACCCCGCCTTGCCACACAGACCATCGAACGACTGACGGCCGGATTCCCCGTCATCGCCCTGACCGGCCCGCGCCAGTCCGGCAAAACCACGCTGGCGCGATCGCTGTTCGCATCCAAACCCTACGTCTCCCTTGAGAACCCGGACACCCGCGACTTCGCCACCCGTGACCCCAAACGCTTTCTGGGCCAGTTCGCCGCAAATGGTGCTGTCATTGATGAAATACAGCGGGTACCCGAGTTGTTTTCATGGCTGCAAGGCTGGGTGGATGAACGGCGCATCATGGGCGACATCGTGGTCACCGGGTCGGCGCAATTCGAACGGCAAGAACGCATCACCCAAAGTCTGGCAGGCCGCGTCGGGCGGGTAGAACTGTTGCCACTGTCCGGCGCGGAACTGAATGCGGCCAACCTGCTGCCAGACTCGCTGGACGCCTGCATGCTACGGGGCGGCTACCCCGCCCTGTATGACCGCCCGATTGACGTCTACGACTGGATGAGCAGCTACGTCGCCACCTACATGGAGCGCGACGTGCGGCAGATGAGCGCCATCCAGAATCTGGACGCATTCGGTCGATTTACGCAACTGCTGGCACTGCGTAGCGCACAATTGCTCAACCTGAACGCATTGGCTGCAGAGGCCGGCATCAGCGCACCGACAGCCCGCGCATGGCTGACAGTGCTGGAAGCCAGCTACCTGTTCGTCAGCATCACGCCGTATTTCAGAAATATCGGGAAACGTCTGGTCAAAACGCCCAAGGTGTATTGTTTAGATACCGGTCTGCTATGCTGGTTGCTGGGCATCAACAGCACAGACCATCTGGCCCGGCACCCGCTGCGCGGGCACATATTCGAGACATGGGTGGTATCAGAAGCCATCAAGCAGAAATGGAACAGGGGGCGGAGGGCGCAACTGCACTTTTGGCGGGACAGCACAGGGCTTGAGATCGACCTGCTGGAAGAAGAGTCGCCGACCAGCTTCAGGGCATGGGAAATCAAGTCGGGCGAAACATTCAGCAGCGACTGGTTCAAGCCGATCAAAAAAATCGCCGCGCTTGATTCACATCTGACATCCGCAGGCGTGGTCTACGGCGGCGATAAATCCAGCCAGCGAAGCGACGGAAATGTTGTCGCGTGGCGGGACTGGGTATCAACGCTGGGGTGATGTGCTTGGGTGATGTCTTTAGGTGAAGGATCTGAATCCTGCGCCTTTTTAAAGGCTCAGCATGAGTGTCATCGGGTTGTGCCTCGATTGTTCAAACCCGTGGTGAAGATAGAAAGACCTCGCAGACTCGGAAATCGCGTGCACCAGCATGGCTCTGACGCCCGCCTCGACAGCGACACGTCGCGCCCTCAAAACAGCGTCTCTCAACAACCAAGCCCCCAGCATCCTGCCGCGCGCCTTGAGATCGGTAGCCAATCTCGCCAAGACAAGAACCGGAACGGGATCGGGCATATTGCGCCGAACAGCCCCCGTCGCAACCGCATGATCGACCGCACCAGCCGCCATTGCGTAATAACCAGCCACCACTAAGCGAGAATCAGCCACCACGAAGGTTCGACTTGCCCCTGTACCCTGATTGATCAAAGCCCTGCGCTTTAACCACATATCAAGCGAAGCCTCGCCGCTACAAAAGTCATCAACAATATGTCCGGAATGCAAAGACTCCGGGGCATGCCAATCTTCAGTCATGCAGAGGGGGCTTCCCATGGCGCCTTGCGTGCCAGCAATCGCTCAAGGCGGGGATTCGGACTGACCGGCTGATCCAGTTGCTCCACAAATTTGCGGAAATCAGATTCATCCAGCCGAAAATAGACCTGATCAAGCAATACGGTCTGGGCTTTTTCACAAGCAGCCTCAAGCATGAAATCAGACCGGTTTTTACCGCTGAGCGCTGCAGCCTGATCAATCAGATCGCGCTGGTCGGGCAAGGCTCGTATGTTGATGGCTGCTGTACGCATGGGGCACCCTGAAAATGCAGCTGAAAGAGCTCCCAGTTTCTGAATTTGTATATCGGTTGTCAACACAACAATGGACGCAATCGCCGGTAATGTTCGAGCACGTCATGCTAAGTGGCAGGGTGCTCATCGTCAAAACCTCACCCTAATTGATGAACACCCCGAGTTACATCCCCGCGTGCAGATGAACTACCGCCCCACCACCATCCACATATTGTCGCTGGTAGGCACCTGATCAGCGAACGTGAACTTGCGCACTTTCAGCCCCGCCTTTTCCACGGTCTTTCGCAAGGTGGTCGGCGTGAAATAATTCACATGATCAGGCAAGCGGAATCCGCACCATTTGCCCGACCGCACCTTGCGGTTGACGGACGCATAGTTGGGTACCTTGATGATGGCCACGCCATCGGCGCGAAGCGCGCGAGCCACATTGCGCAGCAACTCAACCGGCTGCGCCTCATGCTCCAGAAACGCACTCATGATGACGCCGGAGAAATAGTTTTCCGAAAACTGCCCCGTGCCATTGACGGCATTGTCGTGCACCACATAACCACCGCGCGGCTTTACCGCCGCATTGGCCTGTTCTGCCAGCGCCTTTGAAATTTCCACACCGTGCGGTGCGTAGATATCGGGCAGCGAGGCGAGCAGACCACCTGCGGCACAGCCGATATCCAGCACATTGCCGGGGTGCACATAGTGCTGGATAAGCACCGGCAATTTGTTGCGCTTCAGATACTGCTGGCGAAAGCGCTTGAACATGGCGCTAAATTTCTGCTTGCCCGGTTCGCGCTTGATCTTGACCTCGCGCTCGGCCTCGGACGTCTTTTCCCAGGCAAACTCTTCGGACAAACGCTCGTACACCGGCACACGCGGAAGGTAAACAAACGTGCAGGAGGGGCACTCCACCATGGGCCATTCTTCGCTGCCGTAGTGCAGATGACCAGCCTTCTCGGAAGGCGTGTTGCACAGAGGGCAGGCGCGGCTGACTGTTTTGAGGGCATCACCCATATCGGCATCCTTGATTGTTCTGCGACAGGTTAGTGCAAACACCTTACAAATTCAAACCCGTTTAGACCATGCACAGTCTGTACACAGCAACATATCGTTCGCCGTACAATGACAGTGGAGACACTCCAGAGCGAAAAATCGCCACCGACAGGATGAAAGCACATCCGGAACAAACGGGCATACCGGCATCCAGCGCCGGTACTCCCCATGCAGCCAACACCATCAACTACCGCCCCGATATTGACGGACTGCGCGCCATCTCAGTCATGGCCGTCATGGTCTATCATTTTTTTCCGCAAGCTCTGCCCGGCGGTCTGGTGGGCGTCGACATCATTTTTGTCATCTCCGGCTATCTCATCAACAAGATACTGCTCGAGCAAAACCGCATCGACGGTGCAGCCATCAAAACGTTTTATGCGCGCCGCATCAAACGCATTTTCCCGGCGCTTCTGATTGTGATGTGGTGCACATTCGCTTTCGGCTGGATATCGCTGTATGCCGATGAGTTCAAAGAACTGGGCAAGCACATCATGGGCGGCGCCGGGTTTGCATCCAACCTGGTCTATCTGGCTGAAGCAGGATACTTCGATGCATCGGCTGAACAGAAGCCGCTGCTGCACCTTTGGTCGCTGGCAGTTGAAGAACAGTTTTATCTCTTCTGGCCGCTTCTGCTGATTGCCGTAACCGGTACACCCCGGCGCCGCCTGATGGTGAAAGTGCTGTGGGCCGCATCATTTGCCGGCAATCTCTACCTGTCTTATGCGCACCCGGACGTTGCTTACTATCTGCCACTGACGCGCTTCTGGGAAATACTGACCGGTGCCATGCTGGCTTTTGCAGAGCATGACTTGAGAACAAAGTCAGCCATACTGGATGTATCGTCCAGCAGCACGCCCACCGCCACTTCAGCACACAAACAAGACACTGCCATCCATGCAGAGACGAACGCAAGCACAAGCAAAGATACGAATACGAGCGGAGCAAGCCCTCACACGTCAATCATTCCCACCCTCATCAACCGTAACGGCGGCATGCTGGGCCTGTTCATGCTGGCAGCCAGCATCGTGCTGGTCGACGGACATGCCAACTTCCCCGGTTGGCAGGCGCTCATCCCTGTGGTGGGTGCATGGCTGCTGATCCGCAGCGGTGGTGTGCTGGCGACGCAACCCGCTGCACTCGTGCAAGGGAAGATGACAAGCGGTCTACAGCCACCCAATCTGCCGCTCCAAGAACAACAGCAAGAACAGCCAGCGAATACCCAGACACTTTCTTATCGACTGCTTGCCAACCGAGGCATGGTGCTCATCGGCCTGATCAGCTACCCGCTGTATCTGTGGCACTGGCCCATCATCGCTTATCTCAAAATCACAGAGCTGCAACCCTCCGTTGCGCTGCGCCTGGCCGGCATCGCACTGACATTCGCAGCAGCCACCCTCACCTACCTCCTACTGGAAAAAAAGCTGCGTCATCGCAAGGGCTGGACGGTGGCTGTGCTGGTGATACTGATGATGCTGATGGCCGCCATTGGTCACAACATCTGGAGCAGGAATGGTCTGGACTTCCGGCAAGTGAACTACACGCTGTACAAACAGAAAGCACTCGACGCGATTGCGTCAGCCACCGGTCTGCGCGCGCTGCAAGGCGATACGAACGAGGTAGCCACGCTGAATTTTGACCGTGCCACTTTTGAAGCCAACAACCCCGACTATGCGAAGCATCTGCGCGACCTTGCGCTTCGCATGCAGGCCGACCCGGCGCTTTACCAACGCATCAAAAACGATTTTGAAGCCATCAACCAGCAGGGATTTCAGTGCGTGGGGAACGCCTGCGACGTACCCATCGGCCTGGGCCCTAAGGGCATGCGTCCGCGCGTGGTGATTATCGGCGACAGCCATGCAGAAAATTTTTTCTCGGCATTAGACTCAACACACAGGCATCTGGACGTTGTCCGCTTCACGTTGCCCGGCTGCGCACCCATGCAATCGCGCTACAAAAGCGAAGACAACCGCTGCAGCCAACTGATGAAGCAGGCGCGCGAGCACCTCGCCGCCCAACGTACCGATCTGGTCATTCTGGCTGCACGCTGGCCGGATAACTATGCACCGGTTTCGCAAGACATCGAAACCTTCGGCAAACTGGCTGCACGTGTGGCATTGGCGGGACCTTCGCTCACCTTCACAGCAGACGGCAGCAAGATCATGCTGCGCTATAACAGCAGCGATGACATCATTGACCATGTCAACCGCTATATTGACGCGTCGAAATTTGCACAGAACGCCGCCATGAAAGCATTTGCTGCACAACAGGGCGTTGGCTACGTCGACAAGATTGAAGCGCTGTGCAAGGACGGTATCTGCCGCATGACGCTGGATGGAACGCAACTGTTTGTCACAGACTATGGGCATTTGAGCGCTGCCGGTGCTGCGTTTCTCGGTAGCGAACTGATGCGCGCGGGCACGTTGAAAGAACTACTGGGAGCCAGCCCCAATGCCCGTTAAAATATCAGTGGGAACGAACTGCGCCAACGGTCAGTACTGCTTGCTGGTTCTGAGCCCGAAACATGATTGCGCGCGCCGCTTCGCAAGCCACCGTAATCCTCGTAACCACGCCGTTGAAACAAACAAGGGCACGTGCCAGCCATGACCCAACGCAGCGTCATCTTCACTGAAAGCTCGCCCAACCTCGGCGGACAGGAACTGCAACTACTGCAGCAGATGCATGCACTGCGCGACGCAGGCTGGCAAGTGCATCTGGTGGCAAAGACCAGCAGCCGCGTGGGCGATCTCGCGCAGGAACAAGGGTTGGGATTTACCGCGGCGCCCTTCCGCAACGCGCTGGACTTCGTCACGGGCAGTCGCCTGCAGAGCCTGCTGTCCAAGCTCAAACCGGCAGCCGTCATCTGTCACAGCAACCACGATGCCAACATCACGGCACTGACGCTGAAGGTACTGCGCAACCGTGCACGTCTGATCCGCATGCGAACCTACCTGCCCAAACCGGGCAACCCTTACGCCTACAACACGCTGTATCACATGGCGTTCACACCCAGCGAGTATCTGCGTGGCGAAGTATTGAAAAACCCGGCCATACGCGCCGACAAAGTCGCAGTCATGTATCCGGGTATCGACTTCTCGAAGCTGGATGCGCCGGTGGAGATACCGACTGCCCTGCAGCAGTGGCTGGATGCGCATCCGGGGCCTGTCATCGGTCATGGATCCATGCTGCGCGGAGAAAAGGGGCAACGCACCATCCTGGCCGCTTTGCCCGAGGTGATCAAGCGTCACCCCACCGTGCGGTATGTCATGGGCGGCGAAGGCTACGACAAACCTGAGCTTGAGAAGATGATTGCCGACATGGGGCTTGGCGAGCATGTGTATTTCACCGGGCTGTTAAACCCCATCAGCCCTTTGCTGCGCGTGAGCACCATCGCCGTCATGCCGTCGCTGTTCGAGCCGCTGGGCATGTTCCAGATTGAAGCCACCGCCATGGGCATACCCACCATTGCCAGCAACACCGGCGGCATACCGGAGACCATCGAGCATGAGGTTACCGGACTGCTGGCCGCGCCAGACGATGTTCCGGCATGGACGGCTGCGATACTGCGCATGCTGGACAATCCGCAGCAGGCGCAACAATGGGCGCAGGAGGGCAGCCGGCGCTTGCGGCAGCAATTTGCAATCGAACGCAACACGCAGCAGTTGATGGATGCAATACTGAGCTGAGACGCAGCTTGACTCGATAAGCCAAAACAAGCCAAAACAAGCCGACACATACACAATGCACTGACACGGAAAATCCACATGAGCACATACAACTACTCCATGACCTTTGCCTGCTACAACCAGCAGGAATACACACAAAAAACAGTCGAGAGCCTGGTGCGCAACGGCTACGACCTCAAACGTTTGGTGGTGGTGGATAACGGCTCAAAGGACAGCACCCGCGACTATCTGCAGACGCTGGACTTGGGCGCACGCATTTTCAACAGCGACAACATGGGGTGCGGCGTAGCTTGGAACCAGGGGGCTCTGCACTTCCAGACTGAATGGACCATCGTGATGAACAACGACATCGTGGTGACACCCCATTTTTTTGAAAATCTGATTGGTGCCGGGCAAAAGCACGGACTCAAGGTGGTCATGCCCAGCATGGTGGAACGCGATTTAGACTACGATCTGGACGCATTCGCAGCCGACGCTGGCAAACGCATGGCGGGTGAAGTACGCAGAGGCGACCGCCACGGCGTGTGCATGGCCATCCATCACTCCGTGTTCATGAACGCAGGTTATTTCCGCCCCACGCCCAAGCTGCTGGGCTTCGAAGATACGCTGTTTTTTCATGAACTGAAGAAGTGCAACATACCCTTGGGATTGGTGGGCGGCGCGTGGATACACCACTATGGGTCTGTCACCGTGAAGGCCATGAAAAAAGAAATGGGCGACAAGGGCAAAGGCGGGCTGGGCGACCGCAACAACAAGCTGCTGCTCAACCAGAGCTGGTTGGCGCGCAAGAAAAGCCAGGCGGACTGGAAGCGCTTGCGCCGCGAGGCCAGTGCGCATGAGAAAGCCACCTATGGCATTTCAATGCTGGGGTACCGGGACAACGGGCAGTTTGCGTGGGTGTGAATGTGGCGACCCACGTTTTGTGGAACTGACATAAGCGCACGCGCAGTTATGCAATAGCGGCGAGCCCTTTGTTCTGAATGATGGTCAGCAACCGCAAGGCGGGCCCACCTGGCTTTTTGACACCGCGCTCCCAGTCGGACACCAGGTTCTTGGAGACATTGAGATAACGCGCAAACACCGGTTGCGAAATGTGCTCCCGCTGGCGAATGGCCTTGATATCCTCGGGTGCAAAGGGCTGAATGGGCGTCAAGCAAGTTTCATCGAACTCACGCAATGTTTGTTTGTTGATGGCACCAATCTCGTAAAGACCTTCCATCGTCTCATGGACTGACGCAAGTGCGTCGCTACGATATTTCTTCATCTCCAAACACCTCTTCAAGTTGTCCGTTTGCAAGCAACCCCGTCAACTGCTGGCCAGACAGCGCAAGGATAAACTTGGCTGCATTTTTAAAAGCCTGCTTTTCTGCAGGGCTTATGTTTGACATTACGCTTTTTGAAAAACCAAGCGTTTTTGAACATGCGCAAAGCTATCGCTCCAAATAAAATATATCACACCTTGTGTTATGAAAAAAGACATATCGACAGATAGTCTTATGCAGCCCACTATCAACCAGCGATATCGAGCAGAGTTAGAAACTGCTTAGAATGCAGAAGTGGGAGCGTACGCAAGATCGACAGGAACGAAAAATTCTCGCTTGGAAAAGGGATGCCGGTTGGCATCACCAAATAGGGTGAAAGCTTGAGAGGATCGACTGTTTGTGCTGCGACCGATTGCGACGCTGGGGCGCCGGGACAACGGACAGTTTGTGTGGGTGTGAAAAACTAGAGTTAGACTGAGGCACAAAACAAAAAACCGCCCGAAGGCGGTTTTTTGT
>SXZD01000130.1 GCA_005788065.1 Burkholderiales bacterium | reverse complement strand
ACTCTACCCCCAACGCAACTGGGAAGTGAACGACCCGGCGCAACTGAACCGCGATCTCTCCATGCTCGCAACCCTGCAGGCTGACTTCAATGCACAGGCGACAGGTGGCAAGCGCATCTCGATGGCAGACCTCATTGTGCTCGGCGGTTGTGCAGCCGTTGAAGCAGCGGCCAAGGCTGCCGGTCATGCCGTGAATGTTCTGTTCACCCCGGGGCGTATGGACGCCATTGCAGAGCAGACCGATGCAGAGTCGTTCAAAGTGCTGGAACCAGAGGCTGACGGATTCCGCAATTACCTCAAAAAGTCGTTCAGCATACCGGCCGAGCGCATGCTGGTTGACCGGGCGCAACTGCTGACACTCAGCGCTCCGGAAATGACAGTGCTGGTGGGCGGGCTGCGGGTTCTAGGGGCCAACACCGGGGGCTCGCAGCGGGGTGTCTTCACCCGTCGCGTGGGCCAATTGACCAACGACTTTTTTGTGAATATCACCGATATGCGCACAGCATGGGCGCCTGTTGACGACAGCGCAAATCTCTTTGAAGGTCGTGACCGTTCTACCGGCGAAGTGCGTTGGCATGCCAGCCGCGTTGATCTGGTGTTCGGGTCTAACTCACAACTCAGGGCACTGAGCGAGGTGTATGCGCAGGACGACAATGCCGGAAAATTTATCAGTGATTTTGTGGCGGCGTGGAACAAGGTGATGAACTTGGACCGGTTTGAGTTGGGTTGATCACTGGGTTACGTTCGGGGTCCAAAGCATGCGCGGGCCCCGAATATGCAGACGGCGCCTGACTCACTTCTCTGAGAAGTAAACCCCCAACGCTGCATTGTGGTGGGCGTCCGTCTCGTCTCTCATTCCACGAATGACGCCCTGCCTGTCCGCGGCTGGTCTGTTCTGGCTCAATTTCCACTTGCCCTCAATCTGTGTGATCTGTAACTCAATGCCCACAATGGCCTTGAGTTGCGCGGCAATAAAGTCTTCCGGCGCGTCGGTGACGGCCCAGGGGACGGGTCGCACACCTTCTTGCTGACGGGTCAGGTCTTCAACCAGCCGCCGCAACCATACCGCGTCGTCGTGGACTTCAACGCGACCCCTGACTTCAACGGCAATGTAATTCCACGTGGGCACCACACGATGCGTCTGCTCCTTGCTCGGGTACCAGGAGGGCGTCACATACGCATTGGGGCCTTGAAACATCAACAGGCAATCGGTGCACGACTGAAGGTCCTGCCAATGCGGATTGGCTCTGGCAAGGTGGGTACGCAACACCCCCTGCTCACCTTCACCGGAATACAAAAGAAACGGAAGCGGACTGGCCTGCAATCCCCGGGGGCCGTTTGTAATGAGCATGCCCAACGGATGCGCAGCAATAAAATCATGCAGATGACGAACATCATCTTGCCGGAAACTGCCAGGTATATACATGATGCCCACCGCGCAAAATCTGTTGAACGCCATTCTAATACCAGCGCAACTGGCAACCTGCCGGTCTGAAAGGTGCAGGCCCGCGACATCGTCTTCCCCGAACCCGCCAAAGCAGCACCCTGATGCCTGCCGGTGGTGGAGTTTTGAACCTCACCAAACTAAAGTCTTCTTTAATACCGTCTGCCCATATTAAGGCTTTCTTTAATTTGAGGGGTGGATCTTGACGCCACCTTTACACCGCCCGTAGAGCCAACAGTCGCTGAACCAGGGGCATTGCAAACGTCAGCACGACACACATCACCAGCACCAACACCGCCTGTCGCGCATGTAGAGGCAGCCACTCCAGCAGGGGAAGCAACAGGGCCTGCAACAGCGTGAGCGTGGGGTAAACCACTGCAAAATTGACGATCACCGTTTTAAGTTTTTTAATCACACACAATCCATTCAAAAATAACGTCCGCTGCAAGCGCAAAGAATCGGACAACAAAACCTGTTTTTGTCGAACCAGCATCAAGCTTGTCAGAAGAACACCCCAACCTTGCAATTCATACCCCTATCGGGGTAGTGTTGAGGTCTCCCTAACAACAAACCCACGCTTTGGAGACACCATGAAAAAAGTGCTCGCCGCCAGCGCACTGTTGGCAACCCTTTCAGCCTGCGCCCTGCTGCAATCGCCCCCAGCCCCGGCCTTGAACGACAATGAACTGGCCCTGCCCGCCGACTACAAGAGCTGGCCGCGCTTCCTGCCGCCGGTCAACCGCACCGACGTCAAACAGATTCGCGAAATCTACGTCAACCCCACCGGACACAGCGGCTCCACGCGCGAAGGTGGATTCCCGTATGGCACACAGTTCGTGATGGAAATCTACAGCGCAACCCCCAATGCAGACGGCACCCTTGCCAAGGGAAACCTCAACAAGGTGTTCGTGATGGGCAAGGACAAAGGCTGGGGTGTCGGCGCGCCGGAATCCCTCAAGAACGGCGAATGGATCTATTCTGCGTACCTGCCTGACGGCAAGCCCTCCGGTGACAATACCGGCGCATGCCGCGGCTGCCACCTGCCACTGGCCCCCAAGGATTTTGTGGCCCGGTATGACGAATACTTCGACAAGCGAGCCAAGTGAAACCCATGAGCGATACACCGGAAAACACTGCAGCAGAACACGTCAATGCCGCTGACGAAAAGCCTGCTGCTCCTGCAAAAATAAAAGCGGCCAGCAAGCCCACCGCTGCCCCCAAAAAACCGGCTGCAAAAAAAGTGGCGGCTAAAGCAGTTACCGCTAAACCCGCTGCTGCAAAATCCGCTGCTGCAAAACCCGCAACCAAAGCCAAAAAGTCCACCATCGAAGTAGATGGCAAGACGCGTTACTACGAGCCTGCGCCCGAGCACATCGATGTGGAAGAATTCCGCAAGGTGGTGATGAGCCGTCGCTCGGTGCGCAAATTCACCAAGCGCCCCATCCCCGACGCAGTAGTCAACGACTGCATCGACATGGCGCTGCTCGCGCCCAATTCATCGGGCCTGCAACCGTGGGATTTCTATCTCGTTCGCAGCAACGAGAAAAAGAAAAAGCTGGTGAAGTTCTGCTTCAGCCAACTGGCCGCTGCCACCGCCGCAGAACTCATCGTGGTGGTGGCCCGCACCGACCGCATTGCAGACTTTGCTGCACGCATGCTGCGCGAATGGCCGCAGGACAACATTCCCACCATCGTCAAGCGTTACTACAAGCTCATTCCCATCCACTACGCATCCGGCCCGCTCAATTCATTTGCATTTGCCAAGAAAGCCGCCTTCGCAGTGGGTGGCCTGCTCTACCCGGTACCCCGCGGTCCGTTTACAGAAAGCGAACTGAAGCTGTGGGCAGCCAAGAGCACAGCCCTTGCCTGTGAAAACCTCATGCTCGCATTCCGCGCGCACGGGTTTGACACCTGCGCAATGGAAGGCTTTGACGACAAGCGGGTTTCCGACATGCTGAAACTCAAGGATGGCGAATTCCCCATCATGGTGATCGGTGCTGGCGAACGTGCACCAGATGGTGTCTTCCACCCGCAGGTTCGTTTCGACCGCAAGCTGTTTGTACATGAGGTCTGAGAGCGTTCGCATACCCACTACAAGCGGTTTGCTGGCTGGGCAGATTTTCTACGGAAGAGAGTCTGCCCCGGCGCCTGCCATTCTGCTGGAGTCCTCGCTAGCCGCAACACATGATGCCTTGACGCAGGCAACGGCGCTTGCCCTGCGAGCGCGGGGCTGGACGGTTCTGACCTTCGATCACGCCGGATTTGGCAATAGCGGAGGCGGTAACCGAAGCAACCGAAGCAGCAAGGGTGGCCTCGGTAGTTTAAGCGGCATCGGCTTGAATGCCGGTTTCAGCCTGAAGCGGCAGACAGACGACCTGACCCGCGTGTGGTGGTGGCTGCGAAAACGCATCGGCATCGATGGCAACCGCGTGGGCATCTGGGCGCATGGGTTGGGTGGATGGCGCGCGCGCCTGCTGCTGGAAAGAAACCCGGACCTTCAAGCACTGGTGCTGCATCAACCGCTGTGGCGCCAGCGTGACTGGCTGCTATCACCCACCACCGGTTTCACGCTGCTGCAAGCAGCTGGCTACTTTGCCGACTCAGAGCCCGACCCGCTGAGCAACCCGCAATGGACGCTGGCTTGGCTGGATCTGCTGCGGGCCCCCTTGCCAAAACCCAAACGCCTGCCAGACAGTCCGGTGCTGCTGTGGAAATCCGCTGACGAACCCGCTCAACGCTACGCCGCCATGGGCAAGGGCAGCAAGACGGAGGAAGCAACCCTACCCGGGCAAGTCACGCGTGCGCTCACGCTACCCGACCAGGCAGACCCCGTGATGCATGAAACAGATGGTTTTTTCCGACAGTACCTGTAAACGGGCGGACCACTGGCCTCAAAAGGTACACAGTTGCAGCGTGAATTCGAACTGCCCCGGCGTTGCCCGGGTCCGCATGTCCCGGTAGTCGCCCAGCTGATTGAAGCGCAGCCAGATCATGTATTTGTTGGCGGTGATTTCCGGTATGGCCTGCGCTGACTTCGGCAGCGTCAGCCGGGCCAACTGATAGGCTTTTCCCGACAGCGGTTGGGTAAAACTGCCATCGGTAGCCACCTGGGCTGTTGCTTCCCCCGAGCCCCTGAGAAACTGCATCAGAACCCGGATCGCCTCGGACAGAGGACGGATGGGTGCGGCCCACTGCAACAGCATCTCGCGCCTGAATTGCGTGGTCTCATGCTGCCAGGCATGGTAGCTGGGCAGATCGAATTCGCACACGCCACCGGGAATATTGCTGCGGCTGCGAATGAGCATCAGCCATTCGTTGTCGCGCAGCGACTGCCCGATGCGGCCTCCGATGGCAGCCAGCGCCTGAGCCGATTTGATCAGCTCGGTCAGCGTCTGCTCCAGCCGCACCTGGTCAACAGCATCGTTATTGCGGAAGGGATTGAGGATCTGGCGCTGACGCTCAAGCTCCTGCAAAAGATCAGCCTTCAGGTCTGCCCGTGAGCCACCCTCGAGAATTTCGAACAACGTCAGGATGGCCTGATGATGGGCCAGCGGATGGTCATCCGCAATCAGCGTATCGAGCTTGGCATAGAGGTTTTCAAGACGCAAAAACGTGCGTATCCGTTCCGTGAACGGAAATTCATAGTGAATGAGGTCCTCTGACCCCGTCGCTCGCCCAGCCAGCACCACGGTGGCACATCTTTATGTCATTGTATTGCGAGCGATTGTGGACTAGTTGACCCTAAAAGTGCAAATGTATCCGACGGCAGCGAACAGAGTTGCTTGGCGCACAGTCACCCTCACTCGCCACCCTTTGACTCATTGAATCTCGTCACGCCCGCCAGAGCTCAGCGCCCGGGCTGCTTGCAGAAACTGTTCATGCATCCCCATCACCTGCGCCTTCAGCGCTGCCAGATCAGCATCATTGACGATCACATGCGTGGCTGCAGCCAGACGGTGCCGACGACTGGCCTGCTTGGCCATGATGGCAGCCACCTGCCCGGCTTCCAGACCACTGCGCTGCTGTACCCGGCTGACCTGCAGGTCTTCGGGACAGTCCACCACCAGAATGGCAGACAGCATGTCCGTCCACCCCTGTTTTTCAACCAGCAGTGGCACCACCAGAAGCGCATAGGGGCCTGTGCCGGCCTGCAGTTGCGTCATGGCCTGCTGCCGTATGAGCGGATGCAGGATGGCCTCCAGCATCTTGAGCGCGTCAGGTTCGCTGAACACTTTCTGTCGGATGAAGTCGCGATCCATGCTGCCGTCAGGCCTGCATGCCGCATCGCCAAATGCCTGCCGGATAGCCGGCATGGCGGCGCCTTGCGCAGCCGTCAGCCCATGGGCAATCCGGTCGGTGTCGACCACGTCCACACCCTTGGCAGACAGCAGGTCGGAGACAGCCGACTTACCGCTGCCAATGCCACCGGTAAGTCCCACCACAAAACGTCCACCCATCATGCGTTGCGTCACGCCAGCACCTGCAACCAGAGTGTCACCGGATTGAGTTCGAGCACCTGCAAGGCACCGCCCAGCGCAATCCAGGGACCAAACGGAATCGGCTGCTGACGGTCTGCGCGCTTGATGACGATCAGCGAGATACCCCAGACCGACCCGGCCACCGACGCCAGTAAGGCAATGGGCAGCAAGGCTTGCCAGCCCAGCCAGGCACCCAGGGCAGCCATCAGTTTGAAGTCGCCATGGCCCATGCCTTCACGCCCGGTAGCGATACGGAAGATGTGAAACACCAACCAGAGGGACAGGTAGCCCACCATGGCACCCACCACGCGGTCATAGAGGGTGGCAGGCTCGATGAAGCAGGCATGGAAAATCCCCAGCCACATGAGCGGCAGGGTAATGTCGTCGGGCAGCAGCATTTCATCCAGATCGATCAGGCTGAGCACCAGCAGGACAAACAGCAGCAGGGCCTGTATAAGCACGGGCCAATCGGGCGACTGACGCATGGCCAGCGCAGCAAATGCCACCGCTGCCACCATCTCTACGGCCGGGTAGCGCCAACTGATGCGCTGCCCGCAGTGATGACATCGGCCGCGCAGCATCAAGAAGCTGAAAATCGGCACCAGCTGCCACCATCCCAAGACGGTCTGACAATGCGGACAACGCGACCTGCGACCGAACCACCCCGGCGGCGCGTCCTCGGACAGCCCCAGGGACGCGGGCGTGCGCTCCAGATAATCGGCCACGTCACGGTTCCATTGCCACTTGAGGCGGCGCGGCCAATGCATTGCCAGTACATTGGCAAACGAGCCCAAACAGGCGCCTACCGCCGCCATCCAGAGCACCCAGGCCATCGGCGTTACAGGATGGACCAGCGGCTCTGACAGCAACGCGGGAAAAAGACCGCCCACATCAGGCATGTCGCTCACCTGCAGACACCCAACGCCAGGTGTGATGGCGGCCGATGGAGTCCATCTGGATGACCATTGCCTGCGCGACAGGCGCGTCTAGCCAGCCATGATCGGTATCAACACCTGCCAGCAATTGCCCTGCCCCGCTCCTGACCCATTGAGCCAGGCGGCGGTGAGCAAGGGCATCGGCTGCATTGTCGAGGTCTGCAATGACCAGACGGCTGGGTTCATGCTGCAGGACTTTGTCCAGCAGATTGACTGTTTGCGAAGCTTCCGTATCGGCCAGCGGTATCTGCGTGCAACCCGCCAAGCCCTGCATGATTGCGCCCGTGAGCACAATGACATGCTCTTGCGGCCTGTCCAATTCGTGGCAGATGGCCTGCAATGCCGCCATGCGAAGCGCAGCCGATGCACTGGCCACCATCACCATGACAGACCGCGGATCATCCAGCGCAGAGCGCAGGGCATCGCAGTCTGCCGGGCTGAAGCCCAGTGCCTGCAGCGTAGGCAACTCGGGCATGGGCATGACCCGGCGCAACATGATGCGGGCGCCATGCGGTGTGTCGAGCATGTCAACATGAAAACTCACGACATGCTCACTGGACAAGGCCAGGTCGAGCACTGACTGGGACTGCAGCCCCTCGGACAGCATCTGACCCACCGCCCGCGGTATGCTGGCCAGTGTTTCGAATTGACGCTGCGGACGGACGCGAAGTCGGTAATCGTTTCCATGGGGCTCAATGTGCAGGGTGTCGGCGCCGCGCTCAAGCGCCTGCTGCACATACTTGCGCAGAAAACGCTCAAGCCCGGCACGGTCAGCCGCGCCGGTGACGGGGCCAGACGCTGCAGTGTCTCGCGCAATGACCGGCGCGACATCCCCTGCGGGAGTGGTAGCGTCAGAAAGCGCCTGCATGAGCGCATCTGCCGCTACGGCCACGGCAGTGACCTGCAGCCCGGACAGGCTCGCCGCACGCTGCAGACGCAGCAGGTCGCCGGGGTCGGCCATGCCCAGCCACAGACGCCCGGCACGCACCGACAAAGGCAGCACATCCTGTGCCTTGAGCTTGCGCTGCACCTCTTCGTCAAGACCGCGGATAGGCTCGCGCACAAATGAAGACAGGTCCAAAACCGGTGCATTTTGCATGTCGCCCACATCGTGGGCCGCCCGCCGCCAATCAAGCGACAGGGTCTGCCAGGCGGCCCGCACGGGGCTAATGCCCTGCTGGGTAGCCTGCTGCTGCAACTCCATGGCCTGCGAGGCCAACACCTGCTGATGCCTCACTGCGGCCCGCAACAGTCCACAGGCCAAGGTATCGCTTGCGCTCATGTGCATTTCCTATCGGTTTCTTGCCAGGTGGATACGTGCAGTCTTCACGCTGCGGTCGGCTGCCTGCACCACCTCGATGACGACATTGCCGATGCGGACACTGGTGCCCGCCTCCGGAATATCCCGCAATTGTTCCAGAACCAAACCATTCAGCGTCTTGGGACCGTCCAGCGGCAAGTCCAGACCAAAAACACGGTTGAGCTTGCGCAGGGTGAGGCTGCCATCGACGATCACGTTCAGTGTCTTGCCGCCCGCATCATCGGACACATAGGCCTCGCTGGACGGCGCGCGGCTGGTGAATTCGCCGATCAACTGCTCCAGAATGTCTTCCGGTGTCAGCAGGCCCACCACCTCGCCGTACTCGTCAACGATCAGCCCCATGCGCTCGCGGTTTTCCTGAAAGAACTGCAACTGCTGCAGGGCCGATGTGCCGGTCGGTATGAAATAGGCTGGCGACAGGTATTTCTGCAAGTCCGCCAGATCAAGGTCGCCGGCCATCATGAGACCCAACGCGTGGCGCACATGCAAGATACCCTCTACCCGGTTCCAGTCGCCGTGAATGACAGGCAGTTTGTTGTGATGGGCCGTGGACAACTGGTGCCTGAGCACGTCGATGGTCTGGCGGATGTCCAGACACTCCATTTTGCTGCGCGGGGTCATGATGTCATCGACTGTCAACTCCTCCAGGTCGATGAGGTTCAACAGGATGGCGCGCGGCTTGTTGGGCAAAAAATGCCCCGACTCCAGCACCATGGATTTCAGCTCTTCCAGATTGAGCGCATTGCCCTGCGCATCCGCCGTCTGCTGCAGGCCCATGGATTTCATGAGGCGCGATACAAACAAATTGATGAACCACACAAATGGCGTAAACAGTTTGACCAGCGGCGTGAGCACGAAACTGGCCGGCAGGGCAATTTTTTCAGGGTGTGCGGCACCAATCACCTTGGGCGTGATCTCAGCAAAAATGATGATGGCAAATGCAACCAGACCGGTGGCAATGCCGAGTGCCAGGTCGTTCTGTCCATACCATTCGATGGTGACAGACGTGACCAGGGCCGTAATGGCCGTGTTCAGGATGTTGTTGCCCAACAGCAGGGTGGAGAGTAGGCGGTCAGTCTGAGCCAGCAGGCGCCGGGTGAGTGTAGCGGCCTTTCGACCCTGCTGCGCCATGGCCTGCAGCCGGTAACGGTTGATGGCCATCATGCTGGTCTCTGCGATCGAGAAAAAACCTGACAGAGCCAACAACACAACAAGCAGCAGAGCCTGAGCCCAAAGCGGTAATTCTTCCAAGCGAAGTCAGGCGCCAGCGCCCGGGTGTTGAACACGCGCAAAGCATACCACCGGGTGTGCAATAAGGGCAGTGCGCACCTCGCGAGGCATCGTCAGTCGGGGTGATACCGGGCGGTTGTACTCCGGCTCAAGCCAAGTGGTTATGCCTGCCCGTCAGTGACCTGCGCTGCCGAGGTCTCCAGTCCCCGCAAAAAAGCCACGCCATGCGCACCCATCTTGCGGGCCTCCAGTAACTGGTCGGGCGTCTGTCCGCCGATGGCATACACCGGTACTGGGCTGTTCTGCGCCAACGACCGGAAACCGGGCCAACCCAGACAATCGCGCTTCCCGGGATGCGAAGGGGTCGGAAACACGGTACCCAGAACCGCTGCATCCACGCCACGGGCGAAAGCCTGTGCAATGGCATCTGCACCGTGAACGGCTGCTGTCTGAAATCCCCAGCGAGTCCGATCATGGCGTTCATCGTCAGATGTCAGCAGGCGCTCGGGCAAATGCAGCCCCATGAGCGATGAAAGCCCCCGACCCTGCACGAAATCAATCAATCCGTCGCAGGCGGCATGAATCACCAAACGCATGTCGCACTCAGTCTGCATACCCACCAGCCATTCCAGTGCGCGCACCTGTTCCCGCGCCGACAGTTCAAAGTCGCGGAACTGCAGCAGAAATGCACCATGCTGCCGTGAAAATGCGGTCAGCTTACGAAAAAAACCCCTGAGCCCCTGTTCGCCGATGTCCGACAACACCATGAAGGGTGGCAAAGCCAGTCGCGGCAGGATGGGCTCTGTAGCGGGCAGAATCGGATTGACGCGTACACGGTCTGCCGGCAGCAGTGCGTCCCAGCAGAAAGCCTGACCCTCATGCGACATTGGCTCGCCTGAAAACTTCCAGACACGATACAGATACAGACGCACCTTGGCATGCGGGTAGTCGTGGTCGATAATCATCCACGGACCGCCCTCTTCGGCCTCAATCCCGAGCTCCTCGCGAATCTCGCGTACCAGCCCCTGCCACGGCGTCTCACCCGCTTCGAGCTTGCCGCCAGGAAACTCCCAATAGCCCGCATAGGGCTTGCCCTCGGGGCGCTGACACCACAGCACGGTGCCGTCGGGCCGCTGCAGGATGGCCACCGCCACCTGAACGCGATTGCCACTGTCCGGCATCATCGGGAAGAGCTCCCGGACTCACCTGTTGCGACGTCAGACTCATGGGCCTGTGACATACCGCGCAGCCCTGTCCAGTGCCGGGCAAACTGCTGAGCCACACGCCCTGAACGTGAACCGCGCTCCAGCGTGAACCGCAGCGCATGCGCGCGGGCCTGCTGCATCAGCCCCTCTCCCATGTCGGCAGGCTCACCGCCCAATGCCCACAGCCAGTGCTGTACGGCGCGCAGATAGTCATCCTGCGTAAACGGATGGAAAGACACCCACAGACCAAAACGTTCGGACAGGGAAATACGCTCTTCCACGCTTTCGCCGGGATGGATTTCGCCACTATCCAGATGTTTGGCCTGCAGATTGTCGGCCATGTACTCGGGCATCAGATGCCGACGGTTGGACGTGGCATACACCAAAACATTGGGACCGGTGCTGGCCAACGAGCCATCCAGCGTGCTCTTCAATACCTTGTAACCGGGATCATCTGCCTCGAACGAAAGATCGTCAGAAAACACGATGAAACGCTCAGGCCTCTGCGCCAGTTGAGACACGATGTCAGGCAGGTCGACGAGCTCGGTTTTTTCCACTTCCACCAGACGCAGCCCTTGGTCGGCATACGCATGCAGCATGGCACGCACCAGGGAAGACTTGCCGGTGCCACGTGCACCGGTGAGCAGAATGTTGTTGGCTGGCAGTCCACGCACAAACTGCCCGGTATTGCGCAATACGATGTCGGCTTGGTCACCGACGTTTTTCAGGTCGGCCACGGTGATGCGCGCAAAATGCGTTACGGCCTGTAGATACCCTTCGCGACCGGGCACACGCTTCCAGCGGAATGCATGGGCAGACCAGTCGGTCTGCGGGGCCGCAGGAGGCAACAGACGTTCAAGCTGGCTGAGCAGCCTGTCTGCTTTTTCGATGAGGCCGGGCACATCGCCCGACGTAGCGCCTGGCCCTGCCATCAGCTGCGGTAGTCCGCGTTGATGGACACATACTCGTGAGAAAAGTCGCAGGTCCATACGGTGGTGGCCACATCTCCGCGCGCCAGTTGAACGCGCACGGTGATGTCCTGCTGTTTCATGACGCGCTGTCCATCCTCTTCACGGTAATCAGGATGCCGCCCGCCATTTTTGGCAACCCACACATCATCCAGATACAGCTGCACGCGCGAGACATCCAGATCGTCAATACCGGCATAACCGATGGCAGCCAGAATGCGGCCAAGATTGGGGTCTGATGCAAAGAAAGCGGTTTTGACCAGCGGCGAATGCGCAACAGCATAAGCCACCTTCAGAGCCTCTGCCTCGTTGCCCGCCTGTTCGACACGCACGGAGATAAATTTTGTGGCGCCCTCGCCATCGCGCACAATCGCCTGTGCCAGATGTACGGATACATCGCGCATGAGATTGAACACAGCCGCCGCATCGGGGTGGCTGTCGCTGTCGATGAGCGCACCGCCGGCCTTGCCGGTGGCAATGGCCACGAAGCTGTCGTTGGTGGACGTATCGCCGTCAACGGTCACGCGGTTGAAAGACGCATCGGTGATACGCTGCATCCAGTTATCAAGAAGCGCCTGAGACACAGCAGCGTCGGTGGCCACAAAACCCAGCATGGTGGCCATGTTGGGGCGTATCATGCCGGCACCTTTGGAGACGCCCGTAACCGTAATCGTTCTGCCGCCCACCGCGATCTGACGGGAGCACACCTTGGGCAGGGTGTCGGTGGTCATGATGGCCTGCGCCGCATCCAGCCAATGCGCCTGCCCCACTGCCGCTACCGCCGCCTCCACGCCCTTGAGCAGACGCTCCATGGGCAGACGCTCGAGAATGACCCCTGTTGAAAACACCAAGGTTTGCTGAGGTGATACACCGATCGCGGAAGCCAGATGTGCACAGGTTGCACGCGCGTCTGCCAATCCAGGCTGACCGGTGCCGGCATTGGCACAACCGGTGTTGATGACCAGCGCACGGATACCCTTGCCCGCCTGTAGATGCTCTCGACACACCTGCACCGGTGCTGCGCAAAAACGGTTTTGCGTAAACACACCGGACACGCTCGCGCCTTCGTCGATAGCAACCACCAACACGTCCTTGCGGTCCGGCTTGCGGATATGCGCCTTGGCAAAACCCAGGCGTACACCGGCCACCGGATGGAGGTCAGAAATGTCAGGAACAATCAGGTTGACGGCCATGTAAAACGATCCTCGGTTATCACGCCAGCTTGCCGTGGCAATGCTTGAATTTCTTGCCGGAGCCACAGGGACATGGCTCGTTACGCCCCACTTTTTCCATGACACGACGCTCGGGTTCGCGCGCCGTTGCAGCCTGCGCACCACCACCCGAACCAGCGGCCATACCGTCGGCCTGCGCATCTGCATCGGCCGCATCGGCGGCACCGGCATGCGGGTCGTCATGGTGATACTTCAAACCCTCCAGATGGGAGGCTGCCTGCTCTTCGATACGCACTTCCACTTCATGCGCCTGCTCCGGTGTGGAAATGTGCACGTTCATCACGGTGCGCGTGGTTTCATCGCGAATGGTAATCAGAAGCCCGCTGAACAGTTCAAACGCTTCGCGCTTGTATTCCTGCTTGGGGTTT